>DAIDJA010000103.1 GCA_027451605.1 Acidimicrobiales bacterium | reverse complement strand
AAAACGTAAGGGAAATCTCATGTAATTGACCATATATCACATTAAATTAAGTGTCGGAGGGGGGACTTGAACCCCCACACCCTTGCGGGTACTAGCCCCTCAAGCTAGCGCGTCTACCTATTCCGCCACTCCGACTCTTAAAACCACCCTTTATAATAAATTCTCACAACTTAATTTTTGATCAGAATTCGTTATAATATGATAACACCTATTTGACATTATGCTATCAACTTGAAGTTGTCAATGCACTCTGATTTATAACGGCCCAGTCTGTAACGCTGGAAAATGGACCGAATATTGAAGGATTGAACTTTACATTTTGGAGTAGAGTGCTGGTAACAATTGTCATAGGCTCTTCAAATAACGGAACAGTCAAAAAACTCTGCCATAACAGTACGTCAGCCTGCTGGTACAGGTCCTGAGACTTTAAAGTATCAAGTGATGAATCAGCCTGATCAATAAGTGATGCAATTTGGGGAGTTGACTTTAAGACGGTGGCAGGGTTTACGCCTGTTCCCATCGGCCACGTGCCATTTTGCTGATCATAAAACTGATCCTGAGTGAGACTGGCTGTCGTATACGACAGAGAGGGATTTTGTGTTACTTTTTCTATGGTCATCTGGAAATTTCCGGATTGAAGTGCGGATTGTTCGCTAATACTTGTGGGATATGACTGCAAATTGACGACGATACCGGCGTCTCTAAATTGGGCCTGGAGGTTAGCCGCCGCCATTGACTGCATCAGATCGTTTGAATCATAGCCCAAGGTAAAGGACACGGGTTGATTATTAAAAATTAATATACCGTGGGGATTGTAGCTCAAACCCACTGAGGCCAACAGTTGGCTGAAAGCAGCTGTATTGGGCTGCAATATACCAGCGGCATCATTTGAGTACCCCGATTGATTCTGAACAAATATCATATTGGTCAAAGGATATGCTCCTGAATTGTAAAGACCTTCGGTATCTGACGCTAACTGATTGTAGTCAATTAACGAACTAATTGCCTGTCGAAGCTGACTCGAGGCAAATACCGCCACGGACGGATTAAAGGTCATCATCACCGCAGAAAAAGTCTTGTGAGTTTCGGCATTTAAAGTATTGCTCTTATTTAAATTCGCTACCGTTATTGGATTGAACTGACCTATTGTAAGTTGAGCCTGATTGGTCTGAACTGCCTGTAACATTGCTTGGCTTGTCGAAAACACCTTGAATATTATTTTCGAAATGTGAGGCTTTGCTCCGTTATATTTCTTGTTTTCAATCAGAGTTAGGGATTGATTAGGAACATAACCGCCAATTAAGTATGGTCCGGCGGACACTTCAACTGTAGGTGACACTGTTGTAAATCCCGAATTCCATCCGACCTTAGATGCGATGTGGGCCGGCACCAAATTTGAAAAAAGCGACTCCCAGTCGGCAAACGGTTTAATGAAGGTAACCGTAAAACTCTGATTATTCTGTGAGGGCTCAATTGAGGCAATATCACTGTATCCCGGTTGCTGAATGGTTTGAAACGGCTTACTATTCAAATCAAATCCGATACCGATATGAGCTTTCCAGTTAAAGACAAAGTCCGAAAGAGTTATGGGTGTCCCATCTGACCAAACCGCATTCGGGGCGATCGTATACTGTATTTTTTCCGGGTCGATAGAGATCAATTCCGCCTGCGAGATAACCGCAGTATCCAAGCTAGTCTGATAGTCACCGCCGTATGAAAATATCTGTGGCCATAGACAATCCATAATTTGTTGGGTCAGAAAATTATTTCCCGCAGGAACATTAGGATTGAAATTTGTCGGCAGAGCCGGTACGGCAACCGTTATTACGGCATTATGAACAATAGGTATAGTCTGATTAGTAGTGCCTGATGTGGAACATGCCGAAAGCAAAAATGTGCCCAATAATAAGGGCCCCAATAATAAAGGCCGAAATAATAAATGCACAGTGGCTTTAAGTAAATTGCCTAAACGCTGAATCTTTGTAGATAAAAAAGGTCTTTTATCGTATTTCACGACCAACGTAAGGCTACAATTACCGTCGTAAAAGCAAATAGTGCCAGACAAACCAAAGTTAATCTGTCAAGATTCTTTTCAACCATAGTTGATCCGGCCGCAGCCGCACCAACGGACCCCCCAAACATATCAGAAAGCCCGCCACCCTTTCCCGAATGCAAAAGCACCAAGACAATCAAACCCAATGACGACAATACATTAATTGTAACTATAAAATCGGTAAGCAACGTATACTCCAGAATATAAGACTTGTCCCCACTTGGGGGATCGGCTAAATTACCGCCTTAATAACGTTACCAAATTTTACTCCATCCAATGAAGCACCGCCGACCAAAAGTCCGTCAACATCATATTTCTTGCAAAAAGATCCCGCATTTTCTTCGTTTACCGAACCTCCGTATTGAATTCGAACCAAATTTGCGGTATCGGAATCGTATAGCTCTGAGACCTTCTTCCGTATCGACGCGCACATATCCTGTGCATCTTCGGCGGTGGCATTATTGCCGGTTCCAATTGCCCAAATAGGTTCATATGCCAAAACAATCCTCTTCACGGTATCAATCCTAAAGCCGGACAGAGCCGCTTCTACCTGCGAAGCCACAAAGTCAAAATGCTCGCCCGCTTCCCGGATCTTTTGCGACTCACCCACACATATTACCGGTATCATTTGTGCTTCCGAAATTGCCTTTGCGGTTTTATTTACGATTTCGTCGCTTTGATTAAATAGAGTGCGGCGTTCGGAATGCCCAACGATAACAAAAGTAACATGCAACTTTAAAAGCATTTCCGGCGAAATCTCCCCCGTAAAAGCCCCACTTTTCTCAAAGTAGCAGTGCTGAGCACCCAAGAATATTCCTAGTTTCTCTGCTTCAAATATTGTTTGAAGGGATCTAAGCGATGTAAACGGCGGATGTATTACAACGTCGGCTTTTATCAGATCCTCTTCAGATACGGTTGCTTTTAGCTGTTGAATAGTCTGAACCGCCTCATAGTGGCTATGATTCATCTTCCAGTTGCCGCAAATTATCTTTTTCCTGGTAATTTTTTCCAAAATAAATCCAAAATAACTAAAGTCTCAAACCTAAAATTCTTATCGGCTAAGCAATGCTTTCGCGGAGTGCCTTAATCCCCGGCAAATCTCCGAACTCCAAAAACTCTAAACTCGCCCCTCCCCCGGTTGACACGTAATCAGGATGTCCGTTTAAATGGAAATCTGACAGAGCTTTTGCGCTGTCACCCCCGCCAATAACACTGTATGCTTTGGAATCTACCACCCCCTGCGCAATTTGCTGAGTACCTTTTGAAAATCTTTCGTCCTCGCAAACTCCCATGGGTCCGTTCCAAAAAATCGTGCCGGCCTCTTTTATGTATTTCAGGTATTTTTCAACCGTAAACGACCCTATATCAAGTCCCCTATAACCGTCTTCGATATCTCCGTTAAAATACCTAACCTCACCCGTGTGATCGCAGTCGCCAAAATCACCTTCTGAGGTTAATGCCATGGAATCTTCCGGCAGAACTATATTATTAAACTCTTTCATCAAATCAACGCAGTGAGGCAACATCTCATCTTCTACCATTGAATCACCCACGCCATGACCTTGGGCCTTTAAGAAGGAAAATGACATTGCTCCGCCGATCAAAACGTAGTCAGCTACTTTTGCCAATGAGCCCACGACCCCGAGTTTGTCTGAAATCTTGGCACCTCCGACAATTGCAATAAAAGGCTTCGCGGGTCCGTTGAGAAGTTTACACAGTACGCTGAGTTCTTCTTCGATTAAAAATCCCGCCGCCGACGGTAGAAATTTGGGAGGCCCTACAATGGATGCATGGGCTCTGTGGGAAACTCCGAAAGCGTCATTAACAAATACATCCTGATTCTCTATGAGTTTTTTAACGAACGCTTCGTCATTTTTCTCTTCGCCGATGTCAAACCTCAAATTTTCCATTATTTTGACATCGGGATAATGATTATGAAGCACCTCAGCTACCGGCGCTATCTCCCATTTTTTTACATGTTCTCCCTTTGGTCTCCCCAGATGAGTACAAATTGTAACCGATGCACCCTGTCCCAAAAGATAATCTATGGTAGGAAATGCCGCTCGTATCCTGAAATCATCTGCAACCTGAAAATTTTCCTGCGAATCTTTCTTAAGTGGGACATTGAAGTCTGCCCGCAGAAGAACTCTTTTGCCTTCCAAATTTTTAAGATCTTTAATGGTCGGGATACTTAGCATGTCAAAATCCTTACTTAACCGAATTTCCCACCAAGGTTACAAGATCCACCAACCGATTAGAGTATCCCCATTCATTATCATACCATCCGAAGATTTTTACCAGAGTTGAAGGACTCGAGTCGCCTCCACCGGTTGCATCTATAACCATAGTCAAAGGGGCATCGAAAGTACACGACGCCGGTGAGCCCACAATATCACTTGACACAATAGGGTCTTCAGAATAATAGAGTACCGATTTCAATGAAGAGTTCTCTGCCGCATTCGCGAATGCCTCATTAACTTCCTCAACGGTTACCTTTTTTTCGACTATTGCCGAAATATCGGTAATTGAACCTACGGGGACCGGAACTCTTAAAGAAGTGCCGTCAAGCTTCCCCTTCATTGCCGACAAGACAAGTCCGGTTGCTCTAGCGGCTCCGGTGGATGTAGGTACGATATTTATACTTGCCGCACGAGCTCGGCGCAGATCCTTATGCGCTAAGTCCAATAGGTTCTGGTCATTAGTCATGGCATGGACTGTTGTCATTAATGCGGTTCGAACTTTAAACGAATCGTCCAACACCTTAATCATGGGAACAAAACAATTGGTAGTGCAGGAAGCGTTTGAAATAACGCTGTGAACGGACGGATCATAAGCTGAATCATTTACTCCCAAAACTACGGTCAAGTCCGCGTCAGCCGACGGAGCCGATATTATAACTTTTTTGGCGCCGGCAACAAGATGTTTCGCAGCATCGTGTCTTGAAGTAAAACGACCGGTTGATTCGACTACGACGTCAACTCCCAATCTTTCCCACGGAAGATCTTCCGGATTTTTTTCAGCCGTAATTTCAATTTTATGGCCGTCAATCATAATACCGCCGTCATAAGCTTCAACCGAATTTTTTAAAGTCTTCTGGACTGAGTCATACTTAAGAAGATGTGCATTGACTTTTGTGTCGACCAGATCGTTAATGCCGACTATTTCAAAGTCTCCCCCTTTTTCCAGAAATGCTCTGATGAATGAGCGACCGATACGACCGAAACCATTAATGCCGACTTTTATAGTCATAATATCTCCTTTGATTTTAAGAATCTAAAGCCGTAGCAATTTTAGTACTATTTATAAATACTTGAAATAATTTAACCAATTATATCCACACCGACTGAAACGGCAACTTCTTACACTGCGTTACACCGTTACACCCATCTGTAAGCTTAGAATCTCGGTTTGACTTAAATTTATTTAGGTAAATTTTAAAATCTAGGTCCCAAATCAAGCCAGATGATATGACCGGCTAGATATGATCTATTAGTTGGACTCCAGCCCTTTATTTATGTCTCTGTGTTTAACTATAACCTTCAGACCTTTATTTTCCACGAAGTTTCCGATAAATTCAGCCAAGGCGACGCTTCTATGCTTGCCACCGGTACATCCGATGGCTATCGTAAGATAACTTTTATTTTCATTTTTGTAGCCTGGTATAACTACGTCCAATAGCCCTGTAAAGCTTTCCAAAAACTCACGAGTTGCCGTAGAATTAATCACATATTCGGACACCGATTTATCCAATCCGGTCTTGTCCCGTAAGGTTGGTTCCCAATGGGGATTAGGAAGAAATCTGACATCCATAACCAAATCCGCATCAATTGGTATACCGTATGAGTATCCAAACGACATAACCTGAACTTTTAATCCACTAGAGTCATCATTGCCGAATAGCGATTTTACTTTATCTGCGAATTGATGAACATTTAAGTCGGTCGTATCGATAACAACATCTGCCTTTGACCTAAGTGCAAAAAGTATATCTCTTTCCGAATGAATCGAATCGGCCAAAGTCGGAGCAGCGATCGGATGTTTTCGTCGGGTACCTTCAAATCGGCGAAGAAGGATGTCATCAGTGGCATCCAAAAATAGAATCTTCATGTCCTTTGAGCGTGCCTTTAGGTCATCCAGGGCGGTTATCAGCTCGCCAAACCCTAGCGGAGCGCTCCTGCCCAGAACCAAAACTATTTTGAGATATTCATTACCGGATCTAATCGCCAGATCTCCGATTTTTTCAACCAGAGAGCTCGGCAAGTTATCTATAACCAACCAGCCCATATCTTCCAAAACGTCAGCCGCGGTAGATCGACCGGCTCCCGACATTCCTACGACAATCAAAATTTCGTTTTGATTTGAATCCATTAGTCCTTAAACAAATCCCTATGAGTCATATAACAATTTGGGATTCGACTTTGTCTCTTAATTGTATTGTACTGAAAAGCCTATTAAATTAACGTTTATTTGTCAAAAAAGCACCTATATGAATAATTAA
>DAIDJA010000102.1 GCA_027451605.1 Acidimicrobiales bacterium | reverse complement strand
ACCGGAGGTTGTACCACGCTATCACCATACCTTTTTATTTCAATATTTTCGCCGTATCTTGTCGATAATTACTTCAGAGGAATTTGCATCGGATCCCTTTTGATTCAATAGCTCTTGCCTATCGAGTTCTGCCTCTTTTTCCGCATTTTTATCGGCTGCGGCCAATCTGGCCTCAATTCCCTCTTCGTGCAACTTAACCGCTTCTTCAACAAGGGCATCAACCATTTCGTCTTCGGGGACGACCCTTATAATTTTCCCCTTTATAAACAGATGTCCTCTGTGCCTGCCGGCGGCAATTCCCAAGTCGGCTGCCCTAGCTTCGCCGGGTCCGTTTACGACACAACCCATTACTGCGACCTGAAGAGGTAGTTTCAGTTCATCGAGCCTGTTTTGAGCGGTAGTCGCAACTTTTATTACATCGACTTCGGCTCTTCCGCAACTCGGACAAGCTATAAGGTCAATTCCTTTTCTCTCGCGCAATCCAAGTGCCTCTAAAAGCTGCCGACCGGCCTTAGCCTCTTCAACCGGGTCTGCCGTAAGTGAATATCTGATGGTATCTCCGATTCCTTCAAACAGTAGAGTCGCGATCCCTGCCGTGGCCTTTATGAGTCCGGAAGGAGGCGGTCCGGCCTCGGTCACGCCCAAATGCAAAGGATATTCAAATTTCTCCGAAGCTATCTCGTAGGCACTAACCATAAGGGGAACGCTCGATGCCTTAACTGAAATCTTTACATCTTCAAAATCAACTTCTCTGAAATAATTCAGCTCCATCTCCACCGATTCGATTAACGCTTCCGGAGTAGGTCCGTTATACTTGTCATAAAGGTCGGGATGCAGAGATCCGGCATTCACTCCGATTCGAATCGGAACCCCGCGGTCCTTTGCCTCTGCTGCTATCTGTTTAATCTCTTCGGGCTTACGCAGGTTTCCGGGATTTAAACGAAGCCCGTTTACCCCGGCTTCAAGGGCAGCCAATGCCATTTCGTGATGAAAATGGATGTCGGCAATAATAGGAACCGGCGATCTCGGAATTATTTTGGCAAGACCTTCAGCAGCTTCTCTTTCGTTGCAGGTACACCTCACGATATCTGCCCCCGCAGCCGCCAGTTCATAGATCTGTTCTAGGGTGCCTTCGGAGTCGGCAGTCTTAGTAGTAGTCATAGATTGTACGCTTATCGGAGCACCTCCCCCGATTGCGACTTTACCTACATGAATCTGCCGGGTCTTTCTCCTGGGATTAAGTGTGGCTGAATTAGTGTCCAAATTACAACTCCGCGTTCAAAGGTATACGTAGCAGGTGGCTGCCAGTCTAAAAACTACCTCTTACATTAAAATTATAGACTAATGCGATTGCCAGTCTTACACCAGCGGCAACTATTTCAAATCCTTAAAGTATTAAATTGCATAAACAGCCGTTGAAATTACGACAAAAACCGCACCGATAAATGACACGACCCCAAATATTCTGGCCATGGCATCCCACTTTAGGTAGTTTTTATTTTTCGATTCCGACAGCCTGGACAAAGCAAGGCACGTAAAATAAATAATTCCTGAAAATATCATTACAACCGCAGCAATACGAAGATACGGAAGAACTAGTTTTAGGGTAGCAAACATTGTAAATTTAGCGAACCAATTGACTTATTAATTAAGACGGACTTTAAAATTTAATTTTTAATCATCTTAGTAAAAAATCCGACAAAAAACAGATTTATAGAAATCGTATTTGGTCTAAAGAGTTACCGAATAAAAAGCAATTAGAATTCTCACTTTAGTCAATCACGCAAATCACTTCCGGGATTTAGCCGGTCCAACTGAAGTAATGGTTGCTCCAAATGCTTAAATAGTTTTTGGCATGAATGGACTATATTGGGTAATTAAACGCCGTTTCAGACTAAAATTAACTACATCTTCGACGAAAATATTCAAGCGAGTATATGATCTCTGTTGGCATAATTACTAATCTTTGGTTTATTAAATAATTATGCCACCGGGAGAAGACCACCTATAACATATTCAAAATTTATGCATGCCAGCTTAACTTTATTTGCCGCATTCGGTGCGGGCATTGTCTCATACCTCTCCCCGTGTATTCTGCCTTTAATTCCGGCATACGTGTCGATAATCAGTTCATTCGGAATCGATCAAAGTACTCATGATGAAGGTCCGACCCATAAACTTCACGTTCTCCGTCAGTCCCTTCTTTTTGTGCTGGGCTTCTCATTGGTATTCATAGTCTTAGGATTGAGTGCTTCATCACTGGGATCAATGCTTGACAGCCATCAACTGATATTTATTCGCATTTCGGGAGTCTTCGTAACTTTCATGGGAATAGTTTTGATACTTTCGTTAACCGGCAAATATATGATTTTTGCCAGAGAGTTTAAATTTCACAGAAATTTTTCAAAACTCAAACACTTCGGCGCCGTGATCGCCGGCGCCGCTTTTGCTTTTGGCTGGACCCCATGTATTGGGACCGTGTTGGCTTCCATACTCGCAATAGCGGCCGACAAGAAAAGTTTGTTCACCGGAGCGACACTTCTGACTGCCTACAGTCTGGGCTTAGCCGTACCGTTTGTATTATTTTCACTTATCCTTGAACAAGCTACGGGTGTTCTTAACTTCCTGAAGCGTTATTCTAAGGTGCTGGCGCTTATAGGAGGTCTGCTCATGATAGTACTGGGAGTACTAATATTCAATAATCGCCTGACTTTGCTTAACTCTACAATTTAAAACTTTTAACTACTCAAATTAGATACGGCTCCGCTCATAGTTTCCCATTTTAAGTAAACCGAATGCATCTCATCCAAACCCGCCAAACCAATACAGTTAAAACCGGATTTTAATTTTAGACTAGAATTTTTAGACATAGTTGTATACAGAATTAACATAAGTCAGATTTACCATTACTATGCTGAAGTTACTTAACGGTTACAAATTTACTTAACTGTTAGTTATTGGGTTATAAATAACCGAGACTGCTTTTAACCTGTAACTGAATGCATTTTGTAACCGTAATTGGCTGAAGTTGTCTTGCGGGTGTAGCTCAATGGTAGAGTTCCAGCCTTCCAAGCTGGCTATGCGGGTTCGATCCCCGTCACCCGCTCTCAGTTTTAAAAAAGAGAGCATCAAATTTTTAGTCATTAACAGACTAACCGGACAATTTCTATCAATTATGACCTTAATACCAATTAAAGAAGCCCTGCAAACAGTAATCGACTCCGTCAAAGTGAGACGACCCGATACCGTAAATATTCTAAACGCTCTTAATTTGGTTTCCGCTCAAGAGGTTATCTCCAAGATCAACATACCGCCTTTTGAAAACTCTCAGATGGACGGATTTGCGATATCCGTTACCGAATCAACTAAATTCCCTTTGACTTTAGATGTTGTTGAGACAGTATTTGCCGGACATAATCCCAAGAAATTAATTGACGAGACTGTCGCATGCAGAATTTTCACCGGAGCCAAATTAAACGTGGGAGCCAATGCCGTCGCCATGCAGGAAAATTGCGACTATGACACAAAGGCTAAAAAGGTCATCGTTAATGTGCCGGTTGCACCGGGTGAAAACATCAGAACGGTAGGCGATGACGTATCTCAAAAACAGGTAATAATACCCTCCGGGACAATTTTTACTCCTGCGGTTATAGGACTTGCCGCAAGCTGCGGGATTGACAAAGTAAAAATAATCAGACCCCCTAAAATCGGCATAGTATCAACGGGCAGCGAACTGATGTCGGTAGGGAAAAAGCTAATGCCGGCTAAAATTTACGATTCAAACAGATTAACTCTCAGCGCCTTGGTAAAACAGCTTAATCTGAAGGTTTATGATTTCGGCATTATACCCGATGACATTTCCATATTGACAAGACTTCTAAAGGTATATTCAAAAAGGGTTGACGTATTAATTATCTCGGGAGGAGTCAGCGTCGGGGATGCGGACTTTGTAAAGACGTCGATACAAAAACTCTGCCCTAAAAACTCCCAATCGCTTCAAATTGCGATTAAACCGGCAAAGCCCTTCGCTTATGGAACAAATGACAACTGCATATTTTTTGGACTACCTGGAAATCCGGTATCGGCAACTGTTTCATTTGAGCTTCTTGTTAAACCGGCACTCAAAAAAATGATGGGTTACAAGTCATATGATATCCAATATGTTAAAGTTGAAGCCAAACAAGATATACCCTCGCACAATGATTCTAAAACTCACTACCTGAGGGTTATGTTAAAAAAAGACATAAACGGGAACTACTCGGGAGTGCTATCTCAAAAGCAGGGCTCACACAATTTACTATCGCTAGCAAACTCAAATGCCCTTGCCGAAATTCCTAACAGACGTTCCATCAAAAAGGGTCAGTTTTTCAAAGCGATCGTAACCGACAGTGTTGCAAATTAAATCAGATGTCTAGAATCTTCAAAAAGCTTTAATTTTTTCTTATCAGACGACGAAGGCAATCCAACTGATCGATCCCGACCGGAATTAAGGCTATAACCGGAGTCTTGACTCCGTTTTCCACATATCTCTCTATTTTCTCAACGCACTCTTCGGGCGATCCGTGTAAAACCAACGAATCCACTACTTCATCGGGAATCGCCGCCAATGCTCCTTGGCGGTCAGAGGCTTCCCATAGATCCCACATCTTTTGAAGCTGATCGCTTCGGCCAAGCCATTCGTGAAACTTCCTGTAGACCGGTACGTTTAAATATGCACCGATAAGATATCTCCCGATATCCCTTGCCAATTTCTCGTCAGTTGTGGGGAGAACAAAGATTCTGGCAATTATCTCTTTCGCCGAAAGATCAACCCCCGTTGATCTTAAGTTATCCATAACTTTAACCACGTCTTCAGAGGTCAGCCAGTTCATTATGATACCGTCTCCGTGAATTACCGAAAGTTTCTGCATAGACGGTCTTAAGGCGGCTACCGCAATTGGAACCTCGGTACGCTCTCCGTTGGGACGCTGGCGCCCAAGCTTAAATCCGTCAACCTTAAAGGTGGAGTACTGATTTCTCACTTTCTGCCCGCCAAGGACCTCTTTCAAAAATTGTACGGTGTCTTTGGTCTTTTTATATGGCTCAGTAAACTCAATATCATTCCACTTTTGCACGATCACGTTTGATGAGGTTCCAAGACCCAAAACAAAACGATTCGGAGCCAGTTCGGAAATCGTATCTACCTGCATCGCCAATAGTGCCGGACCCCGCGTATAAACAGGTACGACTGCCGTTCCGAGCCTTAAGTCTTCACTGGCAATTGCAGCCAGGGCAAGAGGAACAAAGGCGTCGGTACCGTCTGCTTCAGCCGACCAGATATCGGTGTAGCCAATGTCAGCCAACTCTTTGTAAATTTCGATCTGATCCTTTAAACCGATACCTTCAAATGGTACCGTAATCCCCCACCGCTTTATTTTTCCTGTTTCCGTGTCATTTGTCATAAAAAGATACTAGTCAAGATTTAGTACCATGACAAATTTAATTAATATCCCAAAATCAGACTCGAATTTCATTAGAGAATTGGAAGTCAATTGATATCAAAATATACCGACGGGCAATAAATTTCACGATTTTGAAACACTTGAATGAAAAGATATAAATAGCAAAAAATATTATCCGATTAATTTATAAAAAAGGAGAAAGAGAACAGATGAACACAGCACACGAAATAAAGTCGGTTAATTTCAAAAAAAATAAAGGTCAGCTCAGACTTTTTTCCGATTCAAACCTATGCGGTAGTCCATCCTGTTACTATTGCAATGCAATACGGAAGGGACTCGAAGACGGGAACGGCACGGATCTCATAGATATAAGCTCCAAGTCAAGTACTTCACAGAAAATCGAAACTTTAAGATTAATCTTGGAAGAAGCCAACGGGCGCTTCTTAAACAACTTTCCCAATTTCAAACAAGAGGATAATCCCAAACCTGCAGCCTAAAAGTAACTTTCCAGCAAACTTTAATTCAACAATAACATCTATCAACCCTAAATTGACTACGATTAAATAGTATGAATGAAAGTCTGCCTTTGAATCAGGCACTGGGGTACGGTCCTGATGACAAGTTACTCATACTGAATTGCACTGAACTTGGAATGTCATTTTCAACCACTCAGGCAACTTATGAAATTATCCATTCAAATCCCAAGATAACAGCATCTCTTATGATGCCGTGTCCTTTTTCACGAGTAGCTATTGAAGGATATCGGGGAACTAATGTGGGCATCAGACTGGTTCTGACCTCGCCCTTCAGCTACTACAGATGGGAACCCATCACCAATTTGAGATCCTTATTGGACGGTGACGGAGGTTTCCCCAAGACTATTTTTGATTTTTGGGAGCACGCTGACTCCGACGAAGCATATAAAGAATGCAGCGCTCAAATTGAAAAGGCAGTGGTATACGGTTTTGACGTTACCCATGTTTCCGATCATTGCGGAGTACTTAATTTCAGACCGGAACTATTTTCAATTTACATGGACATAGCCTCTGAATACAGGCTGCCGATAAGCCTGGCAAATTCAGATTTTGAGTCAAAGGTCGGCTTTGAATTCAGAAAAGTCGCTAAAAATTCGGGATTGGTATTCCCCGACCATATCAT
>DAIDJA010000101.1 GCA_027451605.1 Acidimicrobiales bacterium | reverse complement strand
TTGCAAGCTCTATCGATTTTGTCGTATACGTTGCCCTTTCTGTCGATCCGATTTCACAAAAAATCAAACGCTATGTTACATCGGTAAGGGAAGTTGTAGGTGCGGAGGGAAACATGGTGGTTTCCAATGAGATAATTAAATTCAGCAAAGACTTCGGAATTCAAGTAGGCTCGCCGGTTTCCAGTGGAATGATGTCCGACTTGATGGATCATGGATTTAAACCGAATGCTAAGGAGCTCTGAATAAAATAAAACAGCAAACGGTTCATCTCTTAATCGCTGTCATATCGACTGTTATCGCGGTATCAGGTGTGATATTTGTTGTGTTTGGTCTGGGTATTAAAGGCAAGCGACCTCTGAATAGATCTATAAATAAAAAAAGTATATCTTCCAGGCAAATACAATTGCTATTTTTGGGATTGGGTATTGGGACGCTAGGGCTCATATTAACGGGATGGTTTCTGGTAGTTTTATTATTTGTGGGAGTGTGGTCCTGGACGGTAATTAAAAAATCGAACCTAAATCCTAAATTGATTACCGACAGATTGGAAGACATTGCAACGTGGACCGAGCTATTGAGAGATTTACTTTCTTCGAGTGCGGGTTTAGCACAGACTATTGTTTCCAGTTATGAAATTGCGCCACTGAGTTTAAAGCCGGGGCTTTTTGAATTGAGTCAATCAATTAAATCCGGCAAATCGATGGCAGCATCCATCCAAAATTTTGCCGATTGGCTTAATGATCCTGTCGGTGACTTGGTTTGTATGGTCTTGATTAATGCCGCTGAAGGAAAAGCCTTTAAGATTGCAAATCTGCTGGGAGATTTGGCAGAAAGTACTCGACAGGAAGTCACGATGCAACTTCGAGTGGAAGCTTCGCGTTCGTCGACTAAAGCCAGTATGAATACGATTATATATTTCAGTGCAAGTTTTTTTATCGCTTTAGCAATTTTGGCAAAGAGCTACATGCAGCCTTATCGTACTTTAATGGGTCAAATAGTTTTATTGACGGTTATGATCGTGTATTTATCTGCAATATTTATTATGAAAAAGATGTCAGGCTATAAGCCCAAAGAGAGGTTGCTGGTATGAACGCTAATTATATTGTGGCCGTTTCAATGGCAATTGTTTCTTCTAGTTCGTCTATTTTGCTCGTAAACATGTTGTTGAAAAAAAAGTTAAGACTAAGTGAAACCTTACGAAAATATTATGGAATTGAGCCTGAATTTGAAAATGCCAAAAAACTGGACCGATACTCGCTTAAATTAGGGCAATCGTTGGCCGATGGCATTTATCATCTTTTGCAAAGATTTAAGTTATATAATTCGACCCTGGAGGCTGATTTGGCGATCTGCAATGAGATTGTTGCGGATGTAGCTAAAAATGTTTCTAAGAATCTGGCATTGTCGTTAACTTGCTGTGTGGCTACTTTTGTGATGATTGCATATGGGATTTTGAGAATAAATTTAGGATTGTTTGTTGTTTTAGCCTTAATTATTGTGATTGGGTTGGGAGTATTGCCGATCTTTTCATTGAAACAAAAAGCCAATCAAATTCGCGAAAATAGTCTCATCGTTATTTCGGCTTATCTTGACTTAGTCGGTGTATGTCTCGCGGGCGGAATGGGATTGGAAGAATCCTTAACTATTAATGCAAATATTGGAAACAATATTGTGATGGAGAGACTAAAAAGCCAGTTTGCGCTTTCTAATCAATTCAATGAGCCACTGTGGACTGCATTTACAAATGTATCCAAGGATCTGAATCTGCCGTTGCTCCGAGAAGTTGCTTCAATATTTAAAATCTCGGGCTCTGAGGGGGCAAAGATTAAAGCATCGATAACCCGTAAGGCACAGTCTCTGCGAGAAAAGCGGCTGATTAAAGAAGAATCAGAAGCAAACTCTGTTACCGAAAGGCTGTTTTTCCCCAGTGTCCTGCTTTTACTTGGATTCCTTATATTTGTAGGGTATCCTGCAATACAAAAAATCTTTACCGGTCTCTAATGGAGAAAATAATAATTGAAAGGATTATATGAAACAAATAATTTGTCAACTACAGGTTACGCTTTATTTCCTTAAAGCTAAAGCATTTGAATTGCACAGTTATGAGGATGGTTCAGTCGCAGAAACGGTAGTTCTGACTGCCGTATTTGTGGCCCTTGCCATAGTCGCCGGAACGATAATATTTAATGCTGTAAAATCTAAGGCAACGTCAATTACTTATAATACCCCTAACAGTTGATGGAAGATCAAGGGGGATTTGCGACCGCCGAAGCTGTAATAATAGTTCCGATATTTATGATCCTAATATTTTTGATTGTTCAAATTGGAATATTTGCTCACGCCTATGAGGTGATACAGGCTTCAGCTAGTGACGGATTAGAAACAGCTTCGGTTCCATCGGCTAGCTACCCGGCCGTTAAAACTTCGGTTGCTGAATTCATCAAAAATACTTCCGGTGGCGATGTTCAGTTAACCCGACTAAACGTACAAACAGGTGATTATGTAACGGTAACGGTTACCGGTAGATGCCTTTCCATACTACCGTTTTGGTCTCTAACTTTAAGCGCATCGGCTTCAGGTGATGTTCAAAGATTTAGGGCAAGTGAGTAATATGGGCCTGTTAAAAAGTAACACCTATTTTAATGAAACTGGTTCTTTAAGCGCAGAACTTGTTGTCTTGACCCCAATTCTGTTAGCTGTTATTTTTGTTTTTATTATTGGATTGAGAGTTGAAAGAACTTCCATCCTTCTGAGGTCTGCGGTAAAAAATGCCGCTGAGTTAGCAGCTGTTGCGGGTAGTCCAACTTTAGCCGAGCTTTCAGTTAATGAGCATATAGAAGGTGAATTGGCAACGCAGGGAATTTATTGTAACGGAGGACCAAACATTAAGATAAATTCTTCTAACTATCATGCAGGCGGAACGGTGTCGGTTACCCTAATTTGCAATGTTTCACTTTCCACGGTACAGATCTCCGGGATAGGACCATCCGTAACTGAACGGGCAACAGGTACCGCACCTATTGATCCCTATGTCAGTCAATTTGGGGGCTAACCAATCTTGATGTTAAATGCGTTTAAGAAAGACTCTGAATGTGGTTCGATTACCGCCATGTTTGTAATATTGCTTGTTGTATTATTTGCGGTTTTAGCCGTGGTGGTAGACGGGGGTCGACAGCTCAGTTCGGAAATTAATGCAACTAACCTTGCAAATCAGGCAGCCAGAGAAGGTGCAGCTCAGCTAAGGGTTAGCTATTTAAGGCAGGATCAGGTCGTTATCAACTCAGAAAAAGCAATCTCGGCAGCTCAAAATTTTTTAAAAGTTTCAGGACATCCGGGTGTAGCTTGGGTTGTGGGGAATACCGTCTATGTAAGAGTGACTTATTCTATCCCGACGCTACTTAGTTCGATTATCGGCATAAATTCACTTAAAATCAGTGCAACGGGATCTGCAGTCAACGTGGCCGGTATAGGTCCGACTCTATAATGAACTTTAATGGCAGAAATTTATATAGGTATATTTATGGAGCAATTGAATTTGGGAAACGGATACTTTTTTCCGGATCTTTGGCAATTTTGTCACTTGGTCTTGTAGGTATAATCCCGTTTATTTTATTTAAGTTCTATGAGAGTACCCGCAATATGAATTTTAAATTGGGGGGTATATCTAATTCGGTACCGGGATTGGCGGTTAGTCATATTTTTGAGGCTGTCATTGCAGTAACTTTATTTTTCTGGGTTGTATGGGTCTTCCATTTGACGGTATTGTCGATTAGAATTATGCAGCTTAAAACAACTTTGGGAAGTGTCGATAAGAGTTCAAAATTGAAACTCAGACAGCTAGTAGGGTTAAATTCTTCCGCTTTGAAAAAATCTCCTTGGGCACTGCTGATACCGTCGATTCTAATATTTTTCATTCTCACTATAACTTCAATAAGTAATTTGAGTGCTTATTCAATCAATTCTGTTAATGCCGTAGCTAGACATGAATATGTAGCAACTGTAAATATAAGCGAAAAATCACAAGACGTCAGTTTTAATAGGGGTACGGATTTGGCTATTCACGGGGTGCAGGCGGGACAATCAGATGAAAAAAAGAAAAATGATATGTTTCAGTCCGATCCCTATTTGACGTTGGTCAAATATTTGAGCTGCGGGCTGAGCGGAGTAATAATCGGTGAGCTGATTCGGGTCAAACAACGCCGACAACTGAAAATTCGCAAATTCGGTCAGAGAATTTGGCAGCCGTCCGGTTTATTGAGAGAGTTTGAGTATAAGGCTGTCGGAATAAATTACCGACTTTATGACAATCTAAAACGTATCTTTGGCATCATGGAAAAAGCTACTTGTTTTGAAAAGTTACTTCCGGAAATTCGTTATTTTGAAATTGACGATAAATCGGCCAGATTTTATTTACTGAATCTTAATTTAACTGAATGGAAATATGGCCTTCCAAATTTAAGTTATGATCCTGCTGCCAATACTGTATCGGTTAATTTAACCGATTTAAGTGATACCGATTATTTGAATTTCTCATTAGATAATTTATTTATGGGATTTGTTTGTATCCAGTTTTATAATAATACGTATACTTTTGTAAACGGTATGTGTAAAAGGCCGGTTAACTTATATGGCGATTTTGGGACTTTATTTATTCAAAACGTAATTTTGGAGTGTGCGACTTCGATATTGTGCAGAGGGATAAATGAAGTAAACCTGATTAATTTTGAGCTCGAATCAGATGACTTAATCGACTTGATGAACCTCAAGGTGGTTCTTTCAGGAGTCGATGTTCTCAAAAATACCCGACATGGTCAAAAATGTAACTTTGAAAATACACTTGTGATTATAAATAATTTGAATGGTGAATTTAGCGAGCTTAATGACCGATTTAATGGCGAAGACTTGAGTGACTTATCCTGTTCCGGTTTAATTGTTTTAAACAGTGAATCGAATTCAGAATCTAAATATGACCTTATAGGAACTTTACATGCAGAAGAAAGTGAATGCAGCGATTCAAATACCTCCCTTAAACTAAACGAACCTTTGAAGATAAGCGAGGTAGACATTGCCAATTTGAATGAGTTGATTGCGGGTCTGTCATCTTCTTGTGAGACAATCGTAAGCGATGCTGAAATTGACTTACGGGCACCAGATAGTCAGTACGAAGAACTAATTGACGATGAACCACTTATTGGTATTGGCAAACTAAATCATTTTGAAGAAAAGGTATTTGAATCAGTTTCTCTCGACTTTCTCGGTCTAAGTGACGGAGATGTACTTGTAAAGGTCCTGGGACGAGTTGAGGTGCAGGGGACATCAACTGTTATTGATAAAGTTAGATTGCTCGAGTCGATCGTCTATATAGCTTTACATCCAAACGGCGTAGATAAAACTATTTGGGCAACCGCAATCTGGCCTGATCAATTATTAACCCGAGATTCCTTAAATACGGCGGTTTGGCAGATACGGCGATCATTGGGAACAAATAAGGATGGTTCAAAACATATGCCGCCGTCATACAATGGCATATTAAAGTTTGCCGATTCAGTTTTTACCGACTATGAGTTGTTTCGAAAACTTGGTAAGTCAGAACTTGAATCAGACTTAGAAAAGGCAATGAGCCTTATCACCGGTAGGGCCTTTGAAGGATTGCAAGAACCGAACTGGATCACTTTGGAAGGATATCTGAATATTCCAGTAACTCTCGCACACCCATTCCAGTAACTCTCGCACACTGAGAAATTGATCTTTTGTTTTTGAATAAATTGTCGTTATGACAAATTTAAAAACAAAACAAAAAAAGAATTGGTGTATTAATATGAGTACAGTCAGAACAATATTGGATTTGAAATTAAAGCACAATATGTCCGATAGAGAGATATCTCAAGTTGTCGGAGTTTCAAATTCGACGGTTTCAAGATTTACCGGGAAAATTGACAAATTTAAGATTACCTGTGAAAAATTGGATTCTCTTAACGATGAAGAGCTTGATGAGATAATCTATGATAAAAAACCAGGCAGAAAGCATTCAAATGAAAAGATTGTGCCCGATTTCAAAGATCTCATAGAAGAGTTAAAGGCTCATAAGAAACTTACAGTTAAGGTTTTGTACGAAGAGTATATAAACGGGTTAGACCCCCCTAGATGTTACAGTTATTCTTGGTTCGCTGATAAAATTGACGAAATTACGAAAGAAAATCCCTTATCTATGGTACTTACCCATGAAAAAGGAGATGAGCTCTATATCGACTATGCCGGCACCCTTGTACCCATATATTCAAAAAGTACAGGTGAAATTGACTTTTACGGCAACGTATTTATAGCTACGCTTGCTTATTCCGGTTATTCTTATCTTGAAGTACATAAATCTCAAAAGTTAGAAAACTTTATAAACGGCCATGTAAATGCATTTGAATTCTTTAAAGGGCTTACCAATAGATTAAGGAGCGACAACTTAAAATCTGCGGTTAATGAAAATACCAGATACTCGCTTATATTAAATGAAAGTTATCTGGATATGTGTAATCATTACGACATTCAGCCCTCACCGGCCAGACCCTATAAGCCAAAAGATAAAGCAAAAGTTGAACAGATGGTTGGATTTTTGACCAGAAACGTCTTAATGAAAGCCAGA
>DAIDJA010000100.1 GCA_027451605.1 Acidimicrobiales bacterium | reverse complement strand
ATTTAGTATTAGACGAAATCACCTGACCCGACTTAATCACTTCGATTCCTCCGCCTCCGGGAATCTGAATATCAACGAGTGCAACGTCAGGCTTAGTTTCACGAATTACTTCCAAGGCCTCAGAGGTGTTTGTAGCTTCGCCAACTACTCTGATATCATCAAGTTGTGAAAATATCTCTTTCATACCCGCTCGGACCAATGAGTGATCCTCCACCACAACTATACTTAGGCTCCTTGAACTATAATTTGAAATGTTTGACATAGAGATTAAATTTTGAAGTTAATACACTCTAATTTAGTCCTTTTATTCCGACAGCGTAAACTCTATCCGACTGAGCCGGCTGCCATTGCATTGGCGTGTAAACTAAATTGCCGTATCCGGTCACAAAGTGAAGCCATTTAACCGGGCCGGGCTCCACAAATGTAATATCTTTCCAATTCTCAAATAGATGTGGCTCCCACGACGCATATATAATTGCCTGTTTTGGTCGAACCGCAGGTGAAATCTTTGCTTCCACAAAAAGTTCACCGTAATCATTAAATACGGCAACTTTTTGACCGTCTTCAACGGAAAGTTCTTCTGCGTCTTTGGGATTAATATGTACTACCGGTTTGCCTCTGGTTGTCTCTAACATTATCTTATTGGTTGTATTTGTAGCATGAATAGACCATCTGGGATGTCCTCCGGTAACCCTAAAGGGGTAGTCCCCTCCCATTTTGGGAGTTGGCTTATAACATGGTAAATCCTCGTTAGCTTCTATGAACCATTCGTGATCTATATAAAACTGAGCTCTTCCTGTCAGAGTTTCGAAGATGTCTCCTTTTAGGAGATGATTTTGATAGGCTACAAACGGTTCGTCGGGTTTAATTTGATTACCCGCTATATACTCAAGTGCCGCCGGCAACTGTATGGGTCTTACGTAGCCGTTTTCTTTCAGAGTTGCAAGACTCGTTCCGGACTCCAAATTCCCCGTGAGAGCCGAATCCCTTAAGATCTCGTCTAAGGCCGCTTCATCACTTCTGGCATCCAGACTCGTAAGGGCATTTCGAATTTCCGAATATGTCTTGGTAGTCCCCGCATTTAGCGTGAAGTTATCTAACCCTCGTTCTCTTGCACGCTTTGCTATGGCTTTTGCAATTGAGTCAAATACCTCCCATTCGCTTGGGACGTTTTCGGGTGCATCAAAGGCCTTATCCGAAAAAGTTCTCTCATATGAGTGTGAATTGGCGGCGTGCATTTCGATACGTTCACCTTCACAAGAGATGGGAATAAATATATCCGAAAACATTCCGGTGGTATTCATCCTAAAGTCAATTGTTACGGCCAAATCCAGTTCTTTATAAAGAGATTCGAGCAAGTTGCGCTGTCCCCCCCTGGTCCTCCTTAAAATATTGGTTCCGGCTACCAACATCACTTTGGTCTTAGTGTCATTAGCCGGTCTAATTAAACCGTCCCACCAACCGTTTTTTTCTGCCTCATTTATAACTTCACCCAAAGTCTTCGGTGAATCGCCGAATGCCTTCTCATCCCAGTCCTTTTTGAATCCTCCGTTGTGGTAGAAAAACAATGCCGGTGGCACGACATTGGAAAGCGGGGCGCCCATCCTCATAAGTTCAATATAGGCTTTACCCAAACTGGTTGTGTCGCTTCCTTCCTGAAGCATATTTAAAAATGCCTCAATGGCCTCAATTGCTTCTTCGCCTGCCTGAACTCCCTCACCGCTTTTAAACATCGACAAAACTTCACCTTCGATCAAGGCAATGATATAGGTATCAAGGCCGGTCCCCGGTTTGCCCCAGTTGCCGGTTAAAGCCAACAGGAGATCCATGCTTCGTTCCATCAGATCTCCATGGTAATGTTTACAGGAGCCCAAGCCGTTGGAGACTTTTGTTTTATGACCGACAACCAAATTGGCAAATCTGATCAAAACGTCTTCGCTGATCTGACATATTTCAAAAACGGATTCGGGGCTATATTCTTTAAGCCTCTCTTTAAGTAAATTAAACACCGTAGTTACCCTAGTTGTCTTACCGTTAAGGAGCTTGACTTCTGATTGAGCCTCCAAAAAGAAATTACTGGGCTCAAATGGAGAGTCTAGCTTTGAACCGCTGATCAACGTCACTCCGGCTTCGGTGATTCCATAGAATCTGTCGTCTTTTCCATTGTCCTCAATGTCAGACTGTCGAAGGAATTTTTTGGTATCAACATCAACCAAAAAATTAAGATCGGTTTGGGATGATACAAAATCTTTATCATATAAATTGTTTTGAATTATATAGTTGCAAACTCCCAAGAGAAACTGAGAATCTGTTCCCGGAGCTATGGGTACATAAAGGTCCGAATGCATACAGGACGGACTGTAGTCGGGAGCAATCGTTATGACATTGGCCCCCCTATATCTGGCTTCTGTTAGGTAGTGAAAAAATGGGATTCTGGTAAATGCGGGATTACCGTTCCAAATTACTATAGTTTCGGCCCGGAATGTATCGTCTGCTGACGATCCGCCTAATAGATTACCGAAAGTAAGCCAGTGCCCTGCATGAACGTCACTTACCGACGAGTTCGGGTCAATGTGTATTGCCCCTATAGCCATTGCAAGTTTATTTCTGGCAACCGACGCCAAAACCCCGCATTCCGCTCCGCTTTCCAATAAAACCGAATCGGTGCCATATTTTTCAATTGAGTCGATTATATGATCAGCTACCGTCTCATAGGCCTCTTGGTAACTTATTTCATCAAAGCTCCCGCTGCCTCGCTCGCCTGATCTTTTTAGCGGCTTGGTAACTCTATCGCCTGAAATCAATTGCTTTTGCCATACCGCACCCTTCTGACATCCCAACGGATTCATATCGGGAATGCCGTCATAACCCGGTATTACTCCGGCAACCTCTTCAAAAACAGCCTTGTCCGAGTTGCTGTAAAGCTTATAGGGACAGTTGGCTAAGCAGTTACCGCAATGTGACGACCAAGTGACCTTTTCCCAGCTAAACCTCATTCTGTAGTTGTCTTCGTTAAACTTGGATCTTACTGTTGGTTGAGTTTCAGCGGTCATCTTTGCTCCTTTAATTAATCGGGCTAATTACTTTTAATAAAATTCGAATTAAATAATGTTTTTCAGATAACAATCTCTTGCCGTCGATGAAATTGGATTGAGCGAAGCTTACGATTCTTATCAGAAAAACTTGCGGGTTTCATATGGCTAAATTTAAAACATTTAAATAACAAAATGCAAATCATAAATAAGATTGCCACGACGGCAAAAATCTTCAATCGATTTTTCCTATCAAAACTAAATCGCGGCTCTCCGTTACTAGCTGCCAATGAACCATCCCCAGTTGAAGTATACCCAGTTGAACCATCCCGAGTGGCACTTGAAATTACCGATGCGTCTTTTGGATTGTCATTTTCATAAAAAGACTTCGGTACCGATAGAACAAAGCCCGTCCCCAAAACAAGGCCGGTATTACTTAAATACGGAGGCTTAATGTCGACCTTCATGTCCTTATTTACAACTGACTTTACCGGCGAAGCCAGACCGCTGGCCACAGCGGCGAAAACTTTCCAGCTGGACTCCATCACCGGAGTTTGAGGTAATACGCCGTCTTGAATTTCAACCGCACCGCGAGCAAAAGTCAGAGTTACGCCGCGATTCTTGTCCGACGTATATAAGGCGACCGAGCCTCTTAGTTTTGACATGACTAACGCCCTTGACTTAAAGGAGTTCACGTTTTCCAACAGTAGATCACGGATCATATACGCCAGACCCGATGCTTCCTCTTCATCTTTGAAATTTACGCTTAAATTCGAATTCACACCTGTCGCCACCATCGGTCAATGCCGAGATCTTCGGCAATTACCGATGCCGCATTATAGGCCGGTCCGAATGTTATGAATCCATGCGGATGCTGAGTGGAGCCAGCCATATAAAGACCTTGTATCGGCGTTCTGTAATTGCCGAGTTCGGATGTGGGTCGCTGATCTAACATATTTGAAAGGGCAATTTGACCCATCATCCAATCGCCTTTAACCATATTGGGTAGTTTCGTGGTTATGTCGTGCGGACTGTAAGTCGCCCACTTCATGATGGATGAGTCGGCTAGATTTGGCGCAAACTTTATCCAAGAGTCAATGCACTTCTGCCCGTAGATCTCACTTATGTCATCCCAAGCCGCCGGACCGTCGTTTGAAATCTGATAAGGAGCAAACTGGCGAATGAGACCCGTAAAGTGGCCTTCGGGAGCATCGGTTGGATCATAAAGTGAGTTGACTGCCACATTAGGCCTGGGATCGGGAAGCGAGTTCCTGCTAATGACATCCCAGTCATAATTTAGAGACTCCAAAGAGTCATAACCCAGGTTTACTACCCATGCCCTGTTAACATCGGGCTCAAATTCGGCCGCTGAATATTGAGGCGCCTGATTCATTGCCAAATGTACGCTAAAAAGTGACCAGCTCTGGTGCAGGATCTCATTTTCAATCTTATTGACAAATTCAGGATCCAAAACTCCGTCCTTTGCCGCAGAATTGTCTATGAACTCCAAGAAAGTCTGTTCAACTGAAACCGTTGAGACCACACACTTATTAGCGGTTAGCTCTATCCCATCCTGAAGTTTTACACCGACGGCCTTCTTATTTTCAACCGCTATGGCATCTACTTTGGCATCGGTTATCAAAACTCCGCCATGATTTGCCAAATCCCTCCAGAGTGCGTGAGCCAGCCGATGGGAACCGCCGATTGACAGATGCCAATTGTTGATCTTACCTACGAGAAGCGGAAACCCTATGGCAAGCCCTTGTATATTGTTACCGTAACCGCATACCGCTCCGTGAAATGCCAAGTGAGCTTTAATTTTAGGGCTTTCAAAATGTTCATCCAGAAACTGATTTATGGTCTCTTTCCGCAATTTGACGGAGAGAAATTCGCTCCGATTTCCAACCTTAAATACCGAAAGTGCCTTTGTCAACTCCTTCACCGACATGGGTGGTTCAAACATTAAAGTTCCCAAGAGAAGGTCTACATAACCATGGGCCTCTTTATACAGTCTTAAAAATGTCTCGGCATCCTTTTGCGAAAACCTTGCCATTGACGCCGCGGTCTTTTCAATATCATCATATACAACAAGTGCCGTATTGTCGTTATAAATGGAGGCCATTTGAACTTCAGGCTTAACATACTTAACTCCATGTTCCCGTATCTTTAAATCGGCAACCGGCGGAGCCATGTCCACAAACGTATGATAATTGGCGTGAACGTTATGCAAGAAACCCGGATAGGTCAATTCTTCAGTGGAAAGGCCGCCGCCTTCTTCGTGTCTTGCTTCAAGAACCACAACACTTAGGCCGCTTCGAGCCAAATAAGCTCCCAAGGTAAGGCCATTGTGTCCGGCTCCAATAATTATTACGTCATAATCGGTTTTCATTAATATTTTCCTTTACGCCAGCTGACAGGGGCAACTCAATCTAATAGGGTGGTCTACCTTGTGGCCAATCCGTCCTAACATCATTTGAATACGCTTCAAGCAATGCCTGAACCTGATCGGCCTGTCTCAGCAAAAATCTCATGTCACCTTTAACCTTTATTTCACCGCCTAATGCCGCATCGATTGGGTCCAAAACTCCTGCGGCAATCTCATCAAATTTAGAAGCATTTCCCCTGAATCTATAGTCCAACTTAATAGGTTCAATATCGGAAGTATTACCTTGGTCCACCTCTTTATACCACAGGCAAGTTCCCTTATCGATCGCTGCAAGAAAATGACGCTCTTCGCCTTGGCTCACATAAGGAGAAATACCGTCGCCGACAATCTCAATTGCGATTTGCCAAGTACCTTCCGGAAGTTCCTTCATAACCGCAACCTTATTATTGATGGCAGTTTTGACCTCTTCGTACCACTGTTGCGTATATATATCGGCCATATTTCCTCTCTTCTGACTACATTCCTACTTTTAAAACGAACCAATCAATACCCACGCGAAGGAACTATTGAATCCATGAGGTCAAAGTCTTTTGAAATAATCTTGTATGCATTGGTTCCGCATGCGGCGTGTACCCCTCCCCCGGGGTAGGCGGACGGTCCACAGAGATACAGCCCCTCTATTTCAGTTCTGTATTGAGAAGCCTCCGGGAACGGTCGATTCGGCCCCATTTGATCGGGAGCAAATTCTCCGTTTGAAAAGTCTCCCTCCATCATCATATTCTTTTTTTCCATTTGATCGGGCGTATAGATCTTCTCGGCAATCAAATTAGCCGGCGTCATATTGGGAGCATAACGCTCCCACGTTTTATAAAAGTCGCGGTTATAATTTTCTCTAACCTCATCCCATTCGGCCGAAGTCAGAGCACTTGCCTTCGGTAAAAAGTACCATCCTGTTGCCGACTGTCGATTCGCGGGAGCCTGCGAGGGATCCCATAAACTATTTACCCAAGTACCCGCAGCCGGTCTGGGCAATCTATCATCATAAGCGTCCCGAATATATGCAATAGTGTCATGTTCATTTTCAAATCCGACCATCGTATAAAAACATTTATTAATTTCCGGGTCATACTTAGCCGACTTGTACTGAGGTGCTTCGTACAAGCAATATGCCAGTGTTCCCAGTACGTGACTGGGTCCGTATCTAAATGCCTTAGACCTTCGATTCCA
>DAIDJA010000099.1 GCA_027451605.1 Acidimicrobiales bacterium | reverse complement strand
GTTTTGCTTTAATTGGCTCAAAAGCCTATCGGTTGAGTTTCGGGCTTTATCCAAGCCTTCAAGTAGAGCCCCATATTCATTGTATTTTGATACCGGGTTATCACCGGTAGAATCAGTGTCGGAAAATAGTTTCTCGTAGGTGATTTTAAGGGTTTGTAACTGAGATTCGGTTGCTGAGATCTCATGAGTCATCGGGGCAAGCTTTTCCTGCTCAAGGTTTAAAGCAGTCAAATTTCTGTTTATGTCCTCCGCTTCGGCTTCAAGACTGTTTACAACCTGCTCGTCCAATACTTGGTTTCTTTTGGTTTCATAAAGTCTTCTGCGCTCGACTATTACGGCTATCAGACCCTTGGTCTTTTCTTTTAGACTACCGAGTGCAGATACCTTGGAAGTCAGGTCCGTGTCTTGTCCTCGAATCAGCTTCTGTTGGAAAATAGTTTCCCGTTCGACTGCCTTGCGAATTTCTTCTGACAGTTCAGATTCACTTTGTTTTAGTCGAGCTTCAATTTCAAAGGAGCCACTTAAGGTGTTCTGCAACATAGTAAGTTCTCTACCGCTTTGATAAAGTCTGAGGCTATATAATTCATTAATAATTTCGGAATGTCTAATGGCTGCAGTGGCCTGTTTTTTAAGGGGGCCGATTTGGCGCCTCACTTCACGCATAGTGTCTTGGACTCGATCCAAATTTGCCTGTGAAGCCAAAAGTCTTCTTTCGGCTTTTTCTTTTCTGCGACGAAATTTCAGTACTCCGGCTGCTTCTTCGATGACCGCTCGCCGCTCTTCGGCTTTAGCCGTTAAAATAGCATCTATCTGTCCCTGGGAGATTATAACGTGCTGGCTTCTGCCAACTCCGGTATCGGAAAGAAGTTCCTGAATATCCAAGAGCCTGCACGGAGCTCCGTTTATGAAATATTCGCTGTCGCCGCTTCTAAAAAGTACCCGAGATATCGTGACCTCGGAAAGATCAATCGGGAGTCTTCGGGCTGAATTGTCGACAGTCAAGATCACTTCTGCGCGCCCGAGTGCGGGCTTGGTGGAATTACCTGCAAATATTACGTCTTCCATCTTTGAAGAACGAACTATTGACGGTCCCTGGGCGCCCAATACCCATGCCACCGCATCTACTATGTTTGACTTACCCGATCCGTTTGGACCAACCACTACGGTTACGCCGGGTTCAAAATTGATATCGGTGGTATCCGCAAAAGATTTGAAACCTTTTAACACCAGAGATTTTAAATACACGATTTACTGCTTATTCTATTTGGGACTGCCAATAACTGCGTTTCTTAATTACGATTTATTTACAATATCATAAATGAATTCCATAAAAACAATGTGGAATATACAAATATTTAAAGCCGGTATTTGCCGACGATTACTACCAATATAACGCAATTAATGCTAACGTATTATTTATATTAAAATTACGAATTACTAGGAAAGGGAGCTTAAATGCCCGAAAAATACAGTCGCCCGGAGATATTAACCATGGTCAAAAACCAACTGGGAGAAATTTTGGAAATTGATCCCGAATCAGTTAACGAAAGTGACTCCTATGTAGATGATCTCAATGCAGATTCATTGGCCCTTATTGAACTCGTCGAAGCCCTTGAAGACGAACTTAGCGAAAAAGCTCCGGGTTTTAGGATAGAAGACGAAGACCTTGAAGATCTAATGACGGTAAGAGATTCCGTTGACTACATATTCGAAAAAGTCAACGGAGATTAAAAATATCCAGTTCTTAAATTGTGCCTGATTTTGAAGACTCGACATCTCTAGATTCACAACAAACAAACCCGTTTGACCTAATCGACAGGTTCTTTAAAGAGCCGATCTTTAAACAGGCTCTGACTCACGCATCATACGTTTCGGAGAATCCGGGAACTGCTTCATACGAAAGACTGGAGTTTTTCGGAGATTCAATTTTGGGATTTATAGTATCCGAATATCTATACCAAAGATTTCAAGACAAACCCGAAGGCGAACTCGCAAAGATTAAGTCTCAAGTTGTAGCAACAAAGAATCTCGGAACACTGGCCGAACATCATGGAATTGGATCCCACGTACTATTGGGAGCCGGTGAGCTTTACCAAAATGGTCGAAGCAAGTTGTCTACATTGGGTGACGTAGTCGAGGCTTTGATTGCCGCCACCTATATTTCAAGAGGGATAGACCTTACCCGCTCATTTGTGATTCAGCTATTGGGAGAACCTATCGAGTTAGCGGCGGTGTCGCCGGGATCACAAAACTTTAAGTCACAGTTACAGGAATCTTTAGCGGCAATTAAACTCCCGATCCCAAATTATGTAAGCTACTCCACCGGGCAGGATCATGAAAAAACCTATTACGTTACTGTCTACGTAGGCGATAAAATGTACGGGTACGGAGAAGGACCCAACAAAAAAGCCGCCGAACAGCTGGCCGCCCAACAAGCTTATGAGAAGTTAATCGCAAAAGACAATCAGTGTCAAAATATTCAAACCGATGGTAGTTCAGCCATCGAACAGTAATTCGATTGAATCTATATTTAACTTTCAGAATAGCGCTCATGCCTATTGAAAAGACCGTCGAGCTGGTTTCTAATCCGCTTGGCCTCTGCCTTTAATTTAAGACAATGTGCAAATTTTATGACCCTAAACTCTTATCGTGCCCGAGCTGCCCGAAGTAGAAACTTTTCGACTCCAAACCGAGTCAACATGCTTAGGAAAAACTGTCGTTAAGATCAAAACTTCAGGTTTAATGACTTGTCCGACAGATAATAAAATGCTTGCATCGGTGACGAATTTAAAATTAACGGACACGTTTCGTCACGGGAAATACCTATTTATCGAATTTGACGGCAACCCCAAATATCTCATATTCCACTTTGGAATGAGCGGTTCGTTTAAATTTGACAAATCCCAAAATAGCAGATCCCGGAAACCCGCCTATAAACACTGTCATATTGAGCTTTGCTTTTCCGACAACACGCGGTTGTCTTTTATCGATCCCCGTAGATTCGGCTCTGTCGGCATAATTACCCCCAAAGCTAAGGAACAACTGATTTCAAATTTGGGTCCCGACGCCGCCAGCCCGAAATTCAATTTCGAGTACCTCAAAGAAGTTACTCATAGACGATCATCTCCGATTAAGACGCTTTTGCTGGATCAGCACTTAATAGCCGGGCTGGGTAATATTTATGCAAATGAGATCTTATTTGCTTCGGGAATTTTGCCGAATAGAAAAGCAGGCAGCCTTAGTGAAGCGGAATTAAAACGGTTGGTAAAAGATTGCAAGTCAATCCTAAAAAGGGCTATTCTGGAGCGAGGTTCTACCCTTTCCGACAAGGGCTATTCGGATATCCACGGCAGCAAAGGCTCATTCCAGCGACTGCACAACTGCTATGGCCTAGACGGCACGGCCTGCAAAACGTGTGACGAAACTATAGTCAAGACTTTGATTGGAAACCGAAGTACGTTTTACTGTCCAAAATGTCAAATCTAAAACTCACGGCAATAGGCAATCTTTGCGGTAAATAAAAGAGTGGAACTACCGTTAGATTCCGAGGTGATTACTTGCATTTTTCTAATCAAAGTTAAATAAAAGTAAAAATTTTCTGCGGATTGGGCAAAGCTTCGCAAAACGTAATAATCTTGTATGTATATGGAAAAGTCTACTAAATCAACAGCGCAAAAAGAAGTTGAGTCAAAGATTGTAAAACTTGTCGACAAGTCTGATAAAACAGTAGGTCAGTCATTTCGACAAAGCGATGTCGATAGATGGGGGCGTAGTGAGTCAACCAGGCAATTGACTCGAAAAATATTTGATCCGATCTATTCTAAATACTTCAGAACGGAGTGGGACGGACTCGAAAAAATTCCCGCCAAAGGGGGCGCCTTATTAGTATCAAATCACGCCGGTGCAATACCGCCCGATGCCCCCGTGATAATGCACGGCATAGAAAAAGAACTTAATCGTCCGGTATACGGCTTGGCCGACTTTTGGTTCAGAACACTTCCTATCGGAGGAACACTTTGGAACCGTGCGGGAGGCGTACCTGCACATCCGTCAAATGCCTACGGGATATTGCATGACGATCAGCAACTCGCACTTGTTTTTCCCGAAGGCGTGAAAGGTCCTTCCAAGCTCTACAAAGATCGGTACCAACTAAGGAGATTCGGCAGAGGCGGATTTGTGGAGATTGCAATGCGCAGCGGAGTCCCGATTATTCCGATTGCAGTAGTGGGAGCCGAAGACGCTATGCCTATATTAACGAAATTCCCGTCGGTGAGTAAGGCCTTAAGTCTTCCGTATTTCCCCCTTACCTTAAACCAAGTTTTGCTAACCCCGTTTGTGGGTCCGATATTGGCTTCTGTAGCCTATCTGCCTGCAAAATTTAAAGTTAGGGTTCTGGATCCGATTTATTTTGATGTTCCGCCTGATCAACTGCGCTATTCAAAGACCAAAGTGCTTGATGAATCGGAAAACATTCGGATAAGAATTCAGGATGCCATTTATGATATGTTGGCTCACCGAAAGAATCCTTGGTTAGGGTAGCAATGGGACGACGCATTTTAATTACAGGAGTTGATACCTTTTGGGGTTCTATGACTGCCAAAAGCCTTGAAGACGATCCCACAATAGATACAATTATCGGTCTGGGGACATCCGACCCGAAAGTTGAACTCGAACGTACCGAGTGCTTGAGGGCAGACCATAACTATTCGATCGTATCACGCATAATTAAATCTACAAGAGTAGACACCGTGATGCATACTTTTATGGCGACTGAAAGTACCGCTTATAGCGGACGGATGTTAAATGAAAACAATGTAATCGGAACGATGAACTTGTTGGCCGCAGTCGGAGGAAGCAGTTCGGTTAAAAGGCTGATCGTAAAATCTTCAAGCCTGGTATACGGGTCGTCATCTCAGGACCCTTATTTTTTCGATGAAACCTCAAAAAGACCCTCTCCGGCCAGACTTAGAATTGAAAAGTCAATTATAGAAGCCGAAAGCTATGTTAAAGATTTTGCCCAAGATAACCCGCACATAGCAGTTACGTTGTTGCGTTTCTGTAATGTGATCGGTGACAATATCGCAACCACTATTACAAGAAATCTGCGTAAAAGGGTTTTGCCATATCTCTTGGGATTCGACCCTTCAATACACTTGATTTATGAAGATGATGTAGTATCGGCTCTGGTATTTGCCGCAAACAGCGATCTTGAAGGGATATATAACGTTGCCGGTGACGAACGGGTGCCATGGAGTGAAATCGCTTCCATTGCCGGAGCTAAACTTATCCCGCTTTTCGCATATGCCACTAACGTTATCTCAGCTCCGCTTATTAAGACCGGAATAGTTAAAGTTACACCTGAATTGATGGAACTTATGAAATACGGACGAGGCATTGACAACACGAAATTTAAAACCGCCGGATTTTCATATAAATATACCACCTCGGCCGCCGTTGCCAAATTTTGTGAATTAAACCAGCTTAGGATTAACCTTGGCAAAACAAAGCCGGAGTACAAATATCAAAAAGATGTGGAATCATTTTTTAAACACTCACCATCTGTAATTAAAGAGGCGGCACAACCCGAATAGTTTTATTTCGTAAATATATTGGCTGAAAATAGCCGACGAACCGTCGGAGAGTGTTGAAGTGCAAAATAACTTACAAAAAGATCGTCAGAATATCAGGGCGATTGCTACTAACATCCTCACTACTTAATTCAAGTGATTCATGAGTATGCCTAGATAAAATCATTAGTTTGAATCTAACGTTGGTCGATCGATACAAGAAACCTCTCGTAGAATCCCGACTTTGCCTGCCAATCCGTATTCAAAACGGAGAATCTTGCATGATCACACCAGATGCCATCTATCATCAAGTAATCTTTGGTTATTCCTTCATAACGAAGATCCAACTTTTCCACTACCCGTAAAGAAGATTTGTTGGTAGGAACTATCAGTATCTCAACTCTGTGCAAATTTAGCATCTCGAATGCAAACCTTAAAACCCCAGTTGTGGCCTCGGGAATGAACCCACGTCCACAAAAGCGTCTGTCAATCCAGTAACCGATAGTCCCGGATTGCATTGCGCCTCTTTGAATATTGGATAAATTGACTTCTCCGATAAAATGGTCATTAAAGAAGACTCCGAAACCGAACGAAGATCCAATCTGTCTTTCACGCTTCATCATCGCAAGCCTGGACAAAAAAGCCCTTTCAGTCAATTCGGGATATCTGCCCGCCGGAACTCGCGGTTCCCATTTAACCAGCCAGTCATGGCTGTAGGTCCTAACATCCAGCCACTGGCTGAAATCTGTCGGCCTAAGAGGTCTAATAAGGACATTTCTTAGCTTAAAACCGTCTTCAATATCAAATTCGTTAGCAATAAAATAGTCGACGTACTGGTTCATTATTCAATGTATTAAAAAATTTGCAGATCCAAAAAATCTTCTACCTATAACTTAATACAAGTCGATTACTCCCCGCTTGGTGTACTCAACTTTTCTGATATAAAAAATAAACTCAATGCGCAAACCAATAAATTCATTTGCCGATGAGCATTGAAAGTTATCTCTGTTTTTTTAAGGCTAATTAATTATTAATGATAGAAGATAGTGCGTTAATCAAAGTATCGACGTTGGTAGTCGTAGCATTTACT
>DAIDJA010000098.1 GCA_027451605.1 Acidimicrobiales bacterium | reverse complement strand
ATTTATCCCCTTGATCTTTTCTAAATAGCCTTTGCCCCTTCCGTATAACGGCATTTCATAAATTTAGATCCAAATTGAAAGAAATGTCAATTCCGTGGCCCGCGAAAACTGCCCGGCTAGGACAAAACAACATCAATAACTAACCTCAATCGTTGAACTTATGTTCATATCCTCGTGTTTTTAAAGGAGTACCACGCAAAAACACCGTAGCAATCGAAGGATCGCTGTGTCCTAATTTGATAGGGAGTAAAAGGTCGTTTAACCTAAACTCGGAAAGCATTTGGTCGGTTTTGTCACTGTCAATCGAAAAAACTATCTCGTAGTCTTCGCCACCCGATAAAAGGGTCGTTTCGGTAATTCCGGACATATTTGGTATGCCCTCCAACACAATTCCGCATTTTGACTTTGACACGAAGTCATATAGGCTCGTTGACAATGAATCTGAAGTATCCGTCATTGCCGTGGCACCGCATTTTTTAGCTATGATTGCCTGGCGGATTTTGGGTTCCGGCCTTAAATACTTATCAAGACAATCCCTTTCAAATTCACTTAATGTGATTACCGAATCTCGAATGGATTTAACACTTTTAGAAAATCTTAAGTCCAAACTTTGAGATGCTGAATCGCCTCGCTTTCGGCTTGCTTTGTTAAATTTAATTTCTACAGATGATCCTCTCTTACCGTTGCCTGTCATCGTGGCTATTTTTTTTGCAATCTTTAGTCCAACATGAGACATACCGCACATACCGGTTACAAATATATCTTGATTGGGTTTTAAACCACCCCTTAAGGTCAATTCTGACGGCTTTTTAGGTTTTTGTCCTTTCAACTCCGAACCGTCGTAACCGATGCAGGTTACATTGACAAAAATATTCGACGAATTTGTAATGTCACCGCCGATCAAAGAGACTTGAAATAACTTTGCAACTTCCAGAACTTCTTCTAAAAACGCCCGCACGTTAAATGTCTTGGGGGCACCGAGGGCCACCAAAATATACCTCGGGATGGTCCCCATGGCAGCCAGATCACTTAGAGCCGTACCGATTGCGCGATAAGCCAAATCAAAATGGCTGAATAGATCTTTGATAAAGTGGACGTCTTCAACCAAAGTGTCTGTAGTCAAATAAACTCCGGAGAGCTCATCCAGATAAGCGGCGTCATCACCTATAAATATTGAATTGCCGCTTTTATCAGATCGGTCGGCTAACCAACCAAGTATCTCTTTTTCATTCACACTTAATGTCCGATTTCAATATAAGGTAGATCTTTCATATTCCAAAAGTTAGTAAACTCATGACTTTATCTTGTCCGCTGACTTCACATAGACTGAAACAAATCTTATATCCTACAATCGGGTTCGAAAAATTATCCATGCAAATTTAAAGCTTGCCTAAATAGACGTGGAACATATCTTGACTTCAAATTGTCCGCCTATAAAATTTTTGATTCTAATTATTTATTAAAATCTCACTTAAGGTGAAATTTTAGTTCACTAATAAAAAATTACCCTTGAAATTTTGACAATTTGTATTAAAATAAATAAATCACACTAAATTTTTGATAAGTTTATTGTGTTCAATCTATTTTAATGATAGGAATAAGGAAAACCTATCATAAACTTATATCCGATGAGCGTTGCCTTCGCTCGATGAATATAAAATTATGAGATTGAGATAAGAATATAGGTTCTTACCCTATTAATACTTATAAATACATTGACAGTTATAAGTTAAAGAAATTACTATAAAAACAAGCGAGGCCAGTTATGTCAAATGAAATTCCGACAAAAAATCAGAAATTGATCGATTGGGTAAATAGCATTGAGGCTATGACTCAGCCGGATGAAGTGATATGGTGTGACGGCACCGCTGAAGAATATGACCGTCTTTGTGAACTCTTGGTATCCAATGGAACATTTACCAAACTATCAGATGCCAAACGTCCGAATTCCTATCTTGCCAGATCCGATGTAGGTGACGTCGCTAGAGTCGAAGAGAGAACTTACATCTGCTCCAAAGAGCAGATTGACGCAGGTCCGACCAATAACTGGAAGGATCCGAATGAAATGCGAAATTTGATGTATTCACTTTATAAAGGATCAATGAAGGGAAGAACAATGTATGTGGTTCCCTTTTCGATGGGGCCGCTTGGTTCACCTATTTCACAAATTGGCATTGAAGTTACAGATTCTCCATATGTAGCCGCGTCCCTTAGAATTATGACAAGGATGGGTCAAAAGGTACTCGACCACCTTGGTAATGACAGCGACTTTGTACCCTGTCTTCACTCGGTGGGATACCCCCTTACGGATGGCAAAGATGACGTTACTTGGCCGTGTGATCCGGAAAACACATATATCGTCCATTTCCCTGAGACTCGGGAGATTATGTCATATGGATCCGGATACGGTGGGAATGCGCTTCTCGGTAAAAAATGTTTTGCATTACGAATCGCATCGGTTATGGCCAGAGACGAAGGGTGGCTGGCAGAACATATGCTTATCCTTAAGTTAACTTCACCGGATAACGAAGTTAAATATATCACCGGAGCATTCCCCTCAGCCTGCGGAAAGACCAACCTTGCCATGTTAATTCCGACCGTTCCGGGTTGGAAAGTGGAGACAATAGGTGACGATATCTGCTGGATGAAACTGGGAGGAGACGGTGAGCTCAGAGCGATCAACCCCGAGGCGGGTTTCTTCGGAGTAGCTCCCGGGACCAACTTTAAGACAAATCCAAATGCCATGTTGACCCTAAAGGAAAATACCATATTCACAAATACCGCCTTAACGGACGATGGTGACGTCTGGTGGGAAGATATGACCGACGATCTGCCGGGTCACTTAATCGATTGGAAGGGAAATGACTGGACTCCCGAATCAGGAGTTACGGCGGCTCATCCAAATTCACGTTTTACAGTGTCGGCAGCCCAGGATCCCGCGATAGCCCCCGAATGGGAAGATACCGCCGGAGTTCCCATATCGGCAGTATTGTTCGGAGGTCGTAGGTCCTCGGTTGTTCCCCTTATCCACGAGTCATTTTCCTGGGAACACGGAGTCTTCCTTGGCTCTATTATGTCATCGGAAACAACCGCGGCAGCTAAAGGTACCGCTGGGGTGCTCAGGCGGGATCCTTTTGCGATGCTACCTTTCTGTGGCTACAATATGGCCGATTACTTCTCGCACTGGTTGTCCATGAAGTCCAGAACAGACGAATCTAAATTGCCGAAGATCTTTTACGTCAACTGGTTTAGAAAAAACCCGAACGGAAAATGGCTGTGGCCGGGTTACGGTGAAAACTCCAGGGTTCTCGAATGGGTATTTAAGAGGATTACGGGCAAAGCAGATGCGGTTAGCACACCGATCGGTTTGGTCCCCAAGAAAGAGGATTTGAATTTGGAGAATTTGGATATTTCCGACGAAGATTTGACAGAGCTCCTTAAGGTTGATTCAAACGAATGGAAAGATGAAATCCCCCTTATAAAAGAGCACTTTGCCAAGTTCGCCGACAGGCTGCCGGCAGAACTAAGCCGTCAGCTCGATGAACTTGATAAAAGACTAAACTCTTAGGATTTTTGTCATTAATTGACTCAGTCGTTGCGTTGATATGCCATCATCCCAAAACCACTGACATCAGTCTGATAAAAAACTATTTGCCGGTTCTAATTTGCCCTGTCCAAGGCTAGCTTTGACGACAGATATGAAGCAGCCCCGATTCCCGTAACCCCGGCCAGTATTATCTGACCCGCAACCAAGGGAAGTGAAAATATGACGGGGATTATCGCACCTAAGACCCATACAAGTTGAAGCTGCGTTTCTATCCGGGCAAATGCCTTTCCCTGCTCTAATGTCGGAACTTGAGTCTGCACAATGGAATCTAATGACGGTCTTGCAATTGCAACCATCATTGCTACCACAAATGCCAGAACCGCATTGATCAAGAGTCCACCTAAAAATGCCAGCATTGCCGAAAATATACAAACCGTTAAAAGAGCGACAAGAACGATATATTCTTCGGTCAAAATCTTTCTAAGCCGGGGAACCGTTATATTCCCCACCACCGAACCGACCGCCGAACATGTCAGTATTAATCCGTAGATCCACAACGGAGCATTTATTCTTCGAAGGAAAAACGCAAGGAAAAAAACCAGAAAACCCACGGCCCCCCGTAAAACTGACATTGCCGACAAAGCTAAAAATCCTCGCGGTGAATTCCAGAGGCCACGAACCTGTGGTGAATTTGATGTTAGATCGCGTCGATATCTTTTGCGTTTTGATATTCTCGAAGCCTTTTCCTGATCGGCGCGATAAATAGTATTTGTCAATCGAAGACCGGCGACCATAGATACAACAAATATAATAATGTCGATTCTTAGATCCCAAGATGAACCCACAAGCTTTAAAATTGCGGCTCCCGGAATCGAAACTGCCATTCCGGCTATTGCCGCCAAAAATGCCAATCTTGCATTTAGAGTAGCCAAATCAGACTCGGGAGTCATCGTCTCAGTAACTAAAGCACCTCTGGTGACAACATATACCTTTGAAGCGACAAGGTACAGAAATGCCAAAGGGAACAGCAACAAAGAATTTATGTCTTGAGCCATGAAAAAGCACAGTATCGCTCTTGAGGCCGAGCTGAATAGGACCAATGACTTACGCATGGCTTTGCTTGAATCAAGAAGTGACCCCAAAAATGGTGCCACGACGGAAAACGGTGCCATAGTGATAACCAGGTACAACATTACATGCGACCTGGCAGCTGTCGGAGAAATTGAAAAAAACAGGGATCCCGCCAAGGATACCGTTACAAGCGTATCGCCGGCAGATACCAACATGTGCAATAAAGCAAGTTTTCCGAAAGGACTTTTTTGGTCCAATAGATCCGCAAAAGCTTTTTTGGCGATTGATTGAAGTTTATTAATCCTATTGTTTACCGGTTTCATCTTACGATTAAATTTTAACCATCCTGTGGGACAAACTTTAACCCAAAGCATTATATCCTACTTAGAATTTTCTTAAAACTCATATTTGTGAACAGTAATTTATCGAACCAGCCGATACAATTTATTGTTATGCCGGAAAATTCTCAGCAATCAGATTTAAAATCTGCCACAGAAAAAAGGGGGTTCGACAGGTTCGACTATGCAATCCTACCCTTAAGGGCATTTCTGGGAATTACTTTTATCTTTGCCGGACTGCAAAAATTAGCTAACCCGGCATTTTTTAATGCTCAAAGCCCGATTTCAATTCAACAGCAATTTAAGGCATATTCGCTGCATTCCCCGGTGGGATCTTTATTAAAACCTCTGTTGCCGCATGCGGCTTCAATTGGCTTTGTTATTGCACTCGGCGAACTGGCAGTCGGAATTGGAACAATTATCGGACTTTTTTCGAGAATCGCGGCAATTGGCGGTTTACTCATTTCCTTCAGCCTATTTCTCACGGTAAGCTTCCATTCGAGCCCATATTTTACGGGAAGTGATATTGTTTTTTTCTTCGCATGGATACCGCTTATTATCGCGGGGCGACAGAACATATTCTCTTTGGAAACCTATATAGTAAATTACGCACGAAAGTTGAATCCACATTTAACCAGCAGATACGGTCAGCGACAGCTTGATTTGGATCGGCGCAGGTTCTTAACTTCAAGTGCCGTTTATACCGCCGCAGTCGGTTTGATCTTGGCGGGGGGATCATTCATTTTGGGCCGACTGTTCTCGGACGGTCAAAAATCCATGTCTTTAACTCCGAATGCACCGACTTTGAACCCTTCGGGATCACCAGCTACCACCCAGGCCACGACGGGACAACAGAACTCCGGCGTACCATCGACTGCGGCACCGACTCCGTCCACCACCGTTGCAGGAACTCTAATCGGGCCGGCATCGCAAGTACCCCTTGGCAAAGTTGCCGCATTTACCGATCCCTATTCGGGAGATCCCGCATACGTACTTCACGTAACTTCAAATAACTTTGTGGGTTTCAATGCTGTTTGTCCCCATGCGGGATGTACGGTTCAGCCGGTTTTATCACAATCCGTATTTCAGTGCCCATGTCACGGCTCTCAATTTGATTTAAACAACGGACAGGTTATTTCCGGACCCGCGTCATCGAATTTGACTCAGTTGAATATAGTGGTCAGCAACGGGATAATATATGTAACCGATTAGGTCAATTGTCGTATCCGGTGATCTCAAGTTCTGTGGCCAACTCAAAGCCACCCGATTTTGTAATTTTTCCCCCCCTTAATACATGCACTTTATCGGGTTTTAGTATTTCAAGAATTCTTGCATAATGAGTTATCACCAATACGGTCATGGAAGTCTCTTTAGACAATGAATACACCTTAGCCGCAAGCTCTTCCAGGGCATCTACGTCAAGACCGGAATCCAGCTCGTCAAGCACACAAATTTTAGGCATAGTTACAAGCAGCTGAAAGATATCCAGTCGCTTTCTCTCCCCGCCGGATAGTTCAACATTGAGTCCCCTCTCAAGAAGGTCCTTGGGGATAGAAAGCGACTCCCCAATTCTTTGAATTTCCTGTTCGGACTTTTCCACCACAGAGGAGGCTGACAGTAAATCAATTACGGTAACTCCGGGTATCTCCAAGGGATACTGACCGGATACAAACATATTTTGTTGCGCAATCTCATAGGGAGACATCGTAGTAATATCGGTTCCTTCGACGAATATGGATCCCGAAATTATTTCATATCCCGGTTTTTTAAGTATGGATGATGCCAGGGTAGACTTACCTGACCCGTTGGGGCCCATAATGGCATGGATCTGTCCGCCTGCGACTGTCAAATTCAAGTCGAACAGTACCTGCTTGTCCGAAACCTTTACATT
>DAIDJA010000097.1 GCA_027451605.1 Acidimicrobiales bacterium | reverse complement strand
GTCTAAATTCGCTTTATAATTGTCAAAGCATTTTTATTGAATTTATTTAATTTTGAAATTTAGTTAAAAGCATAACTGAGGTTAAATAATCTAAGTGGTACTTTAATCATCCTCAGAACTACTCTTCTTGGAATCTCAATTTTAACATCGGCAACTTTAGTTAATTTACCGACTTATTAATATAGATTTTATAATTGTTTTTGGTATTAGTAAAGTGGAATCAGCAAATTTTGTCGTAAAATAGATATCTTGGTATATTTAATATACTGATTATTTGATTAAAAAATAGCAATATTTTTGTTGATTCACTAATGTAAAGCGTTATTATGCCGATTTTAAAGGTGATATTGAAGTTTTTCAAATAATCCTGGTTTAAATATTGGTGTTAAATTGTTGAACTAAAATTAATTAATTGGTAGGATTTATCGTAAGGAGTCGATTTAAATGACAGATAATATTCAAAATCCTGAAGCCGGACAGAATTTGAGCGGTACAGTATCTCAACCGAATGCGGAAGTTTCTCAGGGTATGTCCGGAAATATGACCGGGGGGTCGTCGGTTATGTCCCATGAAGATGCGCAGTTAAACGACTCTCACCTTGATAGCCCTTCCGCCTCGTCACTGCAAATTCCAAACGTGTCACTTTTAACACAGGGAGACGTGGGAGTAGTGGAAATTCCCGGTTTAAATATCGAATTCGACTCAAACGGTCTGAATATTTTGAAGAGTTCCGGCGACTTGGTAAAGTTATTGCCATGGGATTCCCTTTTGGATATATATGTTGAGGATTATCGCTATTCTCCTGTGGACCCGGTCGCTTCTTCGATGGTTGTCGCTACCGCAAGGCGGTCCCATCAATTTAGATTGAGGGGACAGGATGCAAAAGTATTGGCACAAAAACTTTCCACCGTTGCCAAAGAATATGCCGGTTCTCAGGGTTTAGTTGATGATCATTCCAATGTTTTGTCCGAATCGTTACCTTATATTGCTTTGGTCGGAATGATTGTTTTAACGGTATTGCTTACAATTTTGCATGCGTCGGGTCACTTGGCCATTTAAAACCGAACAGTTGATTTTAATCCATTAGGTTTGCGGGAGGAACTATGGAATCAGATGAGTCAAAAAATGATGTAACTTCTATAGAGTCCTGTAATTCGGTGTGGATATTTGATACCAATTCCATGGAGTTCAAACGAAGAATGCGTAATGCGACAGGCGAGGTTGAATCGGTTACGACTGACTGGAGACCTTACTTTGGTCTAAATATTGATGAGCCAAATAAGTCTTTTGTCGTGCAGCTAAATGAATCCGGCACGCGACTTTTAAAGTCTTATATCCACAGAGATCCTTGTGACAGATGCGGTGACTCCAATACTACCGAAATTTCATTGGAAGAAATTAATCGAGTGTTGGAACCCTGATACTTAAATTTACTTTGATTGTGTGCGATCCGTCAGCTTTTTAACATGATATTGCATTGGGTTTGATGAAAGGCGATTCAGTCGAGCGGATTACTAATTTGTTGCTGTGTTTTAAGGAAGCAAAGATACCGTTAACCCTTAAACAGGTAACAGAATTGGTTGACGGATATCCCAGTTACGAACACGCCTTTAATACCTGTAGGCAGGTATTTATGCGCGACAAGCAGGCACTAAAAGATTACGGCTATGATCTTAAAACTGTACCGGTTGATACCATTGAAAAATTTGGTTATGAACTCGAAGATCATCGAAATGAATTAAGCAATCTAATTTTGACTGAAGAAGAGTCAAAAATAGTGAGCCTAGTATTGAATATATTAAAAAATGGCGTACCTTCAGCTAAAAGCGAAGGATCCGGCATTGGCTTAGATTTTGACCAAATTCCCTTAAGCGTATTTGACTTATCTTCGGTGATTAGATTAAACCCAAGGTTAAGCCATATATATACGGCAGTAGTTCGAAAGAAAAAGTTTTTATTTGAGTATCTGGGCAAGCCTCGAGAGGTTTTGCCTTTGAAGGTATTTTTTCGGGCCGGTACTTGGTATCTGTTGGGATATGATCTTTCGGGTAAACAAAATAAATTTTTTAAAATAAATAAAATGCGAAACCCTTCTGTGTCATCTACAAAACTTACCAAAGCGGAACTTAAAATTTTAGAGGAAAGATCTTCTGATGGCCATGAACTTTCTTTTTTTAGCGATGCTAATTCAGAAAAAATAACAGTGAAATGTACGGTAGATGAGAGACTGGCTGATTCAATTATTTCCGAATTCGGACATAATTTAGTATTGAACTATGAGGAAAATCGTCTGGTAATCGAATTTGAAACAGTTGAATCGGAATATCTATACAGTCAGATCCTTAAATTTGGTACCGGTATTAAGATTCTGGAACCCCAAACATTGATAGACCAATTATGCGACTATTTCTGCAACTATATTGAAAATAAAAAATAAGATTAAGTGTAAATAGGTAGCATGTCACCGAAAAATGAAGTAAACAATTCAAAAAAGTCAACTGCCGTGTCTGGTAAACCTACTTCTAAGGCCGGTACCCGAACTAAATCAAAGACTATTGGGTCGCGCTTTGGAATATTAATTTCTATTTTGGAATACTTGTCGGTCCATAAACAGGTTACGGTAGGAGAGTTATCCAAATTGTTTGGTCTTGAATCATCTTTAGTTTTACGTGAACTTGAACTTGTGGCATGCTGCGGAGTAAAGCCTTTTACTCCTGATTCTTTGTTGGACATAGAGATTGACCTTCCCTATTTGAATATGGATAATTTTGACGGTGATCTTGAGGGCGTAATGATTACTGCAAATATCGAAGGGAGGTTTAATCAGGCTCATCAGTTCGAATCACAAGACTTACTTCTCCTGGAGCAACTTCAGCAGACGTTGATGAACTTGCCGGGATTTGAAGGGTCGGGAGTATTGGAGTCAGCAATTGAAAAAATATTGAAACTTCCGACCAATGCCTTTAAAATTCAGATGCGACCGGCAAAGTTTAAAGAAGTAATCACTCGCGCAATTGCTGACAAGAAACAACTTAAGGTAACCTATTTTTCCAAATATACGGATAAAGTTTCAGAAAAAAAGATTGCTCCTCTCCTACAGAAGTTTGTTGAAGGCAACTGGTATCTTTATGCGGTCGACACAAAAGACAATACGCTTAAATCATTTAAAAACGAACGAATTCTGTCGCTCACTATTTCAAACACGGGATTTAGAGATAATCCGGAAATCAAGAATCAGTTAGCGATATTAACCGATAGGTCATACAACCCGAATCTTATCGAAGCTACCCGAGTAGTACTTAAAATACATAATGACTTCAGGTGGATTTTGGAAGCAATTATATTTGAAAATATTATCGAGACCTCACGAGACCATACAATTTTTGATCTGTATGTTACCGACAGACAGTGGCTGGCCTCTTTGCTGTTGGCCTACGCGGAGTTAGAAGTTGTCGAGCCTCAGGAATTTAAAGAGCTTCCCATAAAACTTGCCAAAACACTTCTTAAAAGCTATAAAAAAACTTAAGGAATAAAAGTTATGCTATATTAGATAGTATCTCATGTTATTTCATGACTAATCATTATTTTTGTCATGAAACAGAATTGCTTAATATCAACAGTTTTAGATTTGGGCACGAGTCTTACTATTTTAACGAAAATGCGATAACTGGCGGACTGGAAGATCGCGGAATTTGGACGCCTCAAGCGAGTGAACTATTGGGTTTGAAAGATGAGGTTACCCAGTCTCAGTTTCAAGATTTTGTGGTCGGTATTGATCCGGTTAACCACGAACCATTCGAACGTGGTCTATCCCCAAGAAAAAATGCCGGATATGATTTTTTATTTTCGGCTCCGAAATCAGTGTCGATACTGGGTTTGCTTTCCGCACCCGAGGTAGAAAATAAGGTTCGCGATGCCCACGATGTTTCTGTTAGAAAAGCGATGGACTTTATCTCGTCAAATTGTCTTTATGTTTCCAGAAGCTACGACGGGCAGTTAACCGAATTAAAGACTACGGGAATATTGGGGGCCACCTTCTACCATAAGACTTCAAGGCTGAATGATCCGCATATCCATAGCCATGCAGTTATAGCCAATTTGGCTCAGGGAACAGATTCACGGTTTAGTGCGGCGCGCTTACGAACGGCATTTCTATTGAAACGCCATGTATCTTCGATATACCATATTTCACTCAGGAATGAACTGACAAACAGCCTTAACGTTTCTTGGGACAGATATCGGTATGGACTGGCAGAGATAAGTGGAATTGACTCGGGTACAATTTTTGCTTTCTCGAAGAGAAGAAGGGAACTCCTGGAATTCTATAACGACAAGGCTATTGATTTGGATTATTTCCTAAAAGCCAAAGCGGTCATCGATCCAAAATTTAACAGACCTAAGAAAGATCTCGACAACAGCCTGAGTAGTCTGAGAGAAATTTGGACCAAAAAGTTAAATCGATTGCAACTTAGTGTTGATGATCTATTAAATAATGTTTTGGAAGTGTCAAAACAGGTAGGCCTGAATTCACCGGCAACTCCTCCTTATGTAAAAGATCTTATCGGAGATAGACCGTTGGATAAAAGAGATCGTAGCACGTGGTCTAAAACAGCCGCAGAAATTGAAATATTTCGAAAAAGGTGGGGTGTGACGGATGAACTTCGCCCTTTGGGTAAATCAGCATTGGAATTGATGAAACAGCCTGACTTTTCGCTCAAACAGCTTGATGAATTGAAGCGAATTCAAAATAACATAAATGATATTTCAAAAGGGATGAAAAAACAGCTGGATTTAGGGCGGGGACTATAATTTTTTATTTACCAATAACCCAAATTTGCCTAAATACTTGACTAAAGTTGTAAAGTTACTTAAATTATTTAAGTTAGTCCTATAGGAGGTATTAGTGAATAAAACAGAATTAGTTAGTGCAATTGCCGAAGGTGCAGGTCTTACCAAGAAGCAGGCCGAAGGTGCTCTCGAAGTTGTATTGAACTCGGTTATAAGTGAAGCAAAGGCCGGTTCAAAAACCACGATCCCGGGATTCGGAACTTTCCACCCAACCAAAAGGGCAGCCCGTATGGGGGTTAACCCAAGGACCGGAGAGAAAAGAAAAATTGCTGCTTCTAAGGGAGTAAGATTTGCCGCCGGCGCAACATTTAAAGATATTTTAAACGGACGTAAGCCAGCACCTAAAGCAAAGAAAAAGTAACTTTAGATTTTATCTATTAATTTGAAACATTCTGCCGGTCTTTCAATTAATTCACCGGCAGAATGAGCAAATTGAAATATCCAATTCTCAAATCGCCTTATTTGGTTTGAGTCGCTCGAGTCAGTTATGTCCATAGTGGTTACATACTGACTTTTGTGTTTTAAGAGGGCCTTTACCTTTAAATCCAGGACCTCATCAACTGTTTCGAGGTGGTCAATTTCTTCAGGTTCAAAAAGAAGAATTTTGTCGGGGCGATGGTGCTTAATATTTAATTCCTTTAAAAAATGAGGATCTCTGGCGGCAACCACAGCATCCAGCACAATTTGACCGCAGTTTCTATGGTCGGGATGAAGTCTATATTTCTTGAATGGGTCATGCGTGACAATTAGTTCGGGCTTAAATTGGCGAATCAATTCGGCAACTTTCTTTACCGTTTCACTTTTAAATTCCAGTTCCCCGTCAACATAGTCGCAGAAATAGATATCGGCATTAATTAATTCTGCGGCTTGTCTTGCCTCGATTTTGCGAGTTTTAATCAAATTTTCAATATCTTCGGTTGGGTCCCAGGAACCTTTGGATCCGTCCGTCATAACTGCAATCGTGATCTCACTCCCTGCTATGGCCCATTTAGCCAAAGTGCCATAGGAGTTGAATTCAACGTCGTCGGGATGGGCGCCTATGGCAAGAACTTTTTTTGGGATGTCTTTAAGGTCTGTGGAAATCATGGCAAGGTTGATTTTTTCAATTCATAATATTTTATTAAGTCGGACTCTTTATCGACGTCAAAAGACCAAGCAGGATCTTCAACTATCTTAATTTGGGCATTCAAAGACTCGATTTGAAATACATGCTTTTTAAAGGAGAGTCTGCCGTACATAAATTTAAACTGAGTATTTGAAGGAACTGAAATTACCGGAGTTCCCAATTTTTCTATATCAGGATAAATTAGAAATTCATCTGAGGCTAATGCCTTAATATATTCGTGCGGACTATTGTCAACCGTCGCTAACGGGATGTCTGCGTGGATTATCGTCAATCTGTTGAAAATTGTAATGTTTAAATATTGATAAAGATAATTTGTGGTTGAATTTAAACCTTTAATATCCAATTTGAGGCAATGGATTCCGCAACCGTCTATAAATTCACATACTTCTTGTGAATATGAAACGGCAATGCACTTGCCGTCAAGTGCTCTAATAACGTTTATAACCATATTTTTTACTAGATTAACTCGCTCGACATCGCTTAAACAGTCTTTTAATCTTGATTTTGAGTTGTTAAAATCTTTAATAGGTATTACTGTTAAGTTATTACTTAAAGATACCTGGGAGACGGTTTTTTGAAGCGTATGATAATCAGCGCAAATTAACATTTTGGTTCCTTAGCATTAAGCTTAGACAAAATAGACAATTATAAGAAAAATAGCACATAACAGTTGGGATTATTTGTAGGAATGTCAGAAGAAAACGACAACGGAGTTGATGAAGGTTTATCACCTGCCACCCCCATATTGGAAAACATTGAAGGATATATCAGTCAGGGGTCGGATGGTTTAAAGGAGCTTCTTGCTAAAAAGGGTATTAACCAGTCGGAAATTGAAAAAGCTATAGCCGAAGATTGGTTAGATCTTTTAGTAATTGACCGATTAATTATGGGTGCTTCCACACCTATGAATGAAGAGGAATTATTGGCGGTTACCAATATGGATAAAGAGG
>DAIDJA010000096.1 GCA_027451605.1 Acidimicrobiales bacterium | reverse complement strand
AACTCCGGCGCTCTCGAAAGCCAGCCTACCGACGATACAGGGTTCAGTCATCCACTCTGGCAGCCAACCTTCGGGTTTTGGGGAAGGTGTACCGGTGGACGCAAGACACGGCAGGCTTCGACCTCGACGATCTGCTGTCAATAGATGGGTGCAGTGAGCATAATGAGATAAAAGACGCTTTAGATGAAATGGCGCTTCTGGAGACGACGGATTTGGAGTTCGACCTTAATTCATTTTTGAAGGGTGGCTCCACTCCCCTGTATTGCGGATCCGCTCTGACCAACTTCGGCGTTGATGATCTCCTGAAAGCTGTAATCAACATAGGTCCGCACCCGATTCCGAAGACAGATATTAAAGGGACAGAAATTCCCTTAGACTCTGATTTTTCTGCGATAGTGTTTAAAATACAAGCCAATATGAACCCAAACCATCGCGACCAAGTTGCATTTCTTAGGATATGTTCCGGCAAGTTCGAAAGGGGTCAAGTCCTTACTCATTCTCAATCCGGCGACGAAATATCGACCAGACATACCAGTTCAATATTTGGATCCGAACGTGAAACAGTTGAGTCGGCCTATCCGGGAGACATCATTGGGTTGATAAATGCCAAAGATGTCTCAATCGGAGATACATTATATTTTAAAAAGAAGGTAACCTATCCTCCGATCCCCAAATTTGCCCCGGAAATATTTGCGGTGGCGAGGGTTATGGATATAAGCAAATCCAAACAATACAAAAAGGGACTTGAACAACTTCAGAAAGAGGGTGTGATTCAACTATTTTATGAACTCAACGGGGACTCTACAATAATACTGGGCGCCGTAGGACAGATGCAGTTCGAGGTCGTCGAGTTTAGGTTGGAATTTGAATTTAACGCCAAAATTCAACTCCATTACCTATCCTATGCCGCCATAAAAAAGACCGATCAAGATTCACTCTCCTCACTTCAAAAACTACAGGGTATTAAAGTTTTGAAGACTTCGCGAAATGAACTCGTTGTGCTCTTTGAAAGCCAGTATCGACTTCAACGACTACTCCTTGACAAGCCAGACATTCATCTGAGTCAGTTCCAAAGTAATCTTTAATTTCGGCGCACATATTGTAGATAATGTCGTCCAAATTTTTTCATTATCGAGTAAGTGAAGATTGATTGCTTACTTTTTTTGAAGTCATATTTTAAACTTTTTGAAAAGCAGCATCCTCAATACAATTAAAAGAATCAGCCCAAATACCGATCCCGCTATCAAACCGTAGTCAGTGCCGGAGGAGAATTGGCCATCGAACTTCGAAGCCTTCAGCATGGTACTAAGGCTAACTCTAGCCGGAATTACTTTAAGCGATTTGGGAGGAGCGGTGTATCCAAGCTTAACGGCAAGTTTTGATGCGGCTTCGGCCATCGTCGGGTCACTTGCGGCATCAAACATACTTGCGGCAATATGAGCATCTTGAGATGCAGAATATAGTTCACTGGTTGAACCAATACTGACAGAAAGGTTATCGGAAGCTGAATGAGATCGGGTTGATTCATATTCCAAAGCAAGTTGGTAATATTGCTGCGCAATTAACAGCGCCGGGTTAACAACAGGTATTTCAACTGCGGTAACTTTTTCGGTTCCGCAAGCAAGATAATAGATCCAATTTCCGGCAACCGATACGGACGAAGTCTTGCCGGGATTTACTCCGGCAGCATTTGCTATATTTTGTTGGCTTTGCGTTGGGCTACTGGTTGATCCTCTCGTAGATTGGTAAAAACATCCCTTTGAATCAGGTAGATATCCTACAAAGTCTCCGTCGATTAGATTAACCGAATACAATCCGTCAATGAACACCAGGTCTCCTCCGGCCGTAGCGTGCGGTGGATTTGAATACTGCGCCTGCGTAGGCAATGAAGTCTTAAGATATATTTCCTTGCCGGTTGGACCCAGCAAAAACATAGATATTCCCAACTGTCCGAACTTTATTTGAGGCCCGGGTGACGTCCGCTGTATCTCATATCCCTGATTGGAATAGGTTCGATTTACTGCAACTAACCCATAGGGCGTATCAACTAATTGAAGTCCGGTAATTCCCCAAACGAAAGTCTCATAAATTGGATTGCCGGTAGAAGCATTTAATGCCAATACGGCGTCTGCGACTACATTCGGGGAAGAGGTTTTTGTAGGATCCGATGTAGCCAATTCAACTGCAAGATAAACCACATTTCCACTTGCGATCATATCGTCCAAACCGTCAATATATAAATGTGACTTTAATTCTGCCAAAGTTGAATATTTCCCCCCGGTTACGCTCTCAACGAAACTGCTTATTTCGGTTTCATTTGAAAATGTGGCAAGCCCTTTGTAAATCACATCCGAACTGATATTTGGAGTATAGGGAAATTGCACTAAAGTTTTTTTCCAGAGCCAGCTTCCGTGCTGGGCGGCAAAAATTTTTAACGGAACGGCATTTAAATTTAGACTGTTGTAGTCTCCGAAATCACACAATCCGTTTTGGGGTAATGAACAGTTCGCAGTGACTGCAATACTTCCGATCCTGTTCTGAGCGATTCTCAACACCGGGTCTTCCTGATAACCGCCACCCTGTACCGGATCCCAAAGACGTTCGGCAAAGTCGGTAGGTAGATTTAAGCTCCAATTGACCAAACCATTTGTCGGAGATATAGACTCGATCTTAAACGGAAAAGTCGGATATTTACTCGCAGACGAAATCTGTGTACTGACAACATTGGACCCTCTGTCATTTATCGTCAAAAGAGATTGACTTCCCGCCTTAAAATTTGAACAGCCCTGGGAATTCGCCAATGGACCCCATAACGGTGTCCCCACAGAACTAAAAGCTTCCGGTCCGATTGCCGGCTCCGATCCAAATGGATTTGGCCACCAGTTTTGGTCCAAAGATTCATAGCAGGAAAATATTTTATTTTGATCAAAGGTCAACGGAGATGAGTAGTCATATTTGTCGTTCCATAATAGTTGCCCGGACTCCGCCGCAAATCCCTGTGGCAGGTACGGCACTAGAACTCCATTGTTTACCACAATTGATCCTTCGGTTCTCATGGTAAGGTATCCCCCGGATAAAGTTCTTAGGGACATACACTGAGGAACTACATATTGTGATACGGGCGGAGCGCAAGCCCTGGGGAGTCGATACGGCAAAGTAAATTTTATTTTGGCATTTTTAAAGCCTCCGGCCGAGATGAGCGATGTTGGGTTATCATTGGTCGACCCCGGCGAATAGCCTACTTCGGGCCACGATCCCGGACCAGTGGGACCGGTTATCAGCGTTACGTTAAATTCATTGCTTAAACCGTATATCGGCGGAGAAGTTATCATTCCTACGGTAACACCGTTGTTATCGCCCACCTGTAAACTGTCATTTAACTTCACCACCGGAATCGTTAAATTTCCGGTCCAAACTCCGTTTGAAAACGGAGTGGTTTTTTGGTAAAGAAAACCACTTGAATCCAGAATCCACGGGGTTCCATTGTAAAGTGTAACTACATTACCCGCTGAGTCAACTGCCTTTATCTCGACTATGAAACTTTGATTTACGTATTCATTTGGTATTGGTGAAATTTCAAATCGGCTCGGGGGAGATTCTACATTAAAAGGTAAGCTAGATGACAGCGAAAACCCAGAATTATCCTTTGCATAAAGAGTATCTTGGCCCGGCCTAGATACGAAAAACCCTATCTTAGCGACTCCTTTATTAAACATTAAAGTCAGCTTGCCCATAGAATCAATCGAATCCAAAGTGTCGCTTAGAGTTGCGAGATTCCCCGAATAGTTTGTTAAGACCGTTCCATTTTTATCAACGGCTTCCACGGTTGTAACCTGTGGCTCGAATCTATATACATCATTTGGTTTTTGCGGAACAAATTCAAACTTTGTCGGAATCGGAGCACCGACGCTTAAATAAAGCGTCCCATCCGTACTAAATTTGTTGCTAGTGGCAACAATTTCGATGGAGAACTGCCCCGCATTTACATATTGGGCCACTGTGACCGTGGCGTTAACCGTTGCACTTGAATTTATGCCTAAATTGACCGTCGTAGGAGAAAAGGAAAATGAAATCCCATTGGAATCGTCCAGAGTGGAAAAGCTGACCTGCGAATAAGAGGTGTTCCACTGCGAAGTGCGACTTATCGTAAACTGGAAAGCATCTGAATTTCCGGAGCGAATATTAAAACTTCGCGGATTAAGAGGTGACATCGTCAGGTAGTCCGGCGGGGGAATCACCTGTACGCCGCTTCTAAGTGAACCCGCATATGCACTGTCGTCAGATGCGAGGACACACGGAAATACCAAATAATTCCCCGGGGGGGTATTATTTTGAGCCTCTAAATTAAAATTGACGTCCAGACCTTGATCCGCTGTTAACGAGATCCCTTGATTTTTGACATTAAATAAACTTGTAAGATCATCACCATCCACCAGCTGAACTTTTCCTTTGAAGGCATTCAAACTCTTAATGCTTACCTGTGAGACAGATGTTTGATTTTGTATAACCGGTGAAGTAAATTGTTTCGCCTTAATAGCAAGTTCCGGTAAGTTGTAATCTGGCCAGTTCAAATCAAGACGCCATACCGAAACTCCGTCAAATGCAAACACCACGGGATTACCGCCGGAACTCTTTCCGGAAGCGATTGCTTCCACATTGTTCGGAGATCCCCTAAGTAGGTCCCAGAAATCACCGTTTGAATCTTCTCCGCCCAAATATACCCCTTTATCGGTAGACACAAATACGATTCCCCTGCTATGACCCGGTATGGCGAACCCGAAATCTCCGCTAACGTCAGTTATGGATTGATCATAAATAGATGTCAGCGTCTGGCTTTGATAAATTAAGGTATTGCTCTGCAAGGTCGATCCGCAAAGCGGAGAGGCAACTCCCATTAAATAACTTCCATTATGCGATGAACCGGACTGTGCCCAACTCGCAAAAGTTGTATCTGTCAACGGCCCGCATCCAAAAGGATATTGTGTTAAAGACCACGTTGAACCACCGTTAAATGTTTGCCAAATCGTCCCGTCACTGTCAAAAAAATAACCGTTGCCGTATGGATCAAACACCAAACTACATCCACTTACATCGGGCAAAGCTTGGCTCCACGATGTGCCGGCATCACTTGAAACCCAAAGACCGGGAGATTCCATATCGACGGTGGGAGTGCCGTCGGAGCTCAATTTCCACCTTAACCAATACCCCGGTAATCCTAAACTGGGAACTCCCATGTACAGTTCTTCGGAGGCATTAACCGCCAGCATATTAATACCTCCGACGGCTTCGTAAACACGGGTAGGAATCCACACGGCTCCCGTGACGTTTTGAATAAACCATACGGAAGCATTGCCGTAAAATCCTGTTCCCACCACTCCGTTAGGGGTCGTTGCTTTACTAGTGGCAACATAAATGGCCCCTGAAACGTTATCTTTAAAATTCGGACTTATCGCAATTGCTGTAATGTCCTGACCGCTAAAACCTATACTTTCCCAATTACTGCCTCCATCTGTTGTGGCAAATACCCCCTGCGTGGTTGCTAAAACTGCAGTACCGTCAACATCAAAGTTAGGTGAAATTACAAGCTTCGGATCACCCTTTATTGGCTTTTTCAAATTACTCTTTAAGACAGTCCCCCATTTTTCGTGCAAAATTACCGGATTCGATACCGATGCCACCAACTTATCAACCAAAGTATTGACCCCATAGCCAACAACAGAACATATCACTACTGTCACGAATGTGGCTATTATGAATTTTTTAATCACAGTTGTACCCCCATCTTCTCCCCGTTTCAGATAGCAACACCGTCAAACGAACTCAACAAGCCCGGCAACGATTAAAAACTACACACAATCACAATAATATCACCATCCTTACATTCCGAAAAAGGTAAAACACAAAATTGCTCTATGCCCACAAAATAATAAACGCATATAAAGCGGTAACTCCCTATGTCATATCCACGGTAACTTCTTTATCTTTACATAGCGTTTATAAAACTCCCAAATCAATTGATGAATTACTTCTTTAAAATAAATTATTCTGCCTGCAACTGACGCAAATCAAATAAAAAGAATCATGATAGGTGATTCTGCTAAATTAATCATTATGACAAGAAGCGATCAGCCTGACGAAATTGCGAGGTTGGTATTGGAAGTCAATGACCTTACGGTTAGTTACGGAAATTTTAAAGCAGTCGATAAAGTGTCCTTTTCCACCAAAGCCGGTGAGATCTTTGGCTTAATCGGTCCAAACGGAGCCGGCAAAACTACCACACTGTCAGCCATCGAAAACCTTATCAAACCGGATTCAGGCAATATTAGTCTCAATGGACTCGATATTTTTAAGCATCAGATTGAATCAAAGGCCAACATTGGAGTCCAACTCCAATCTACAAGTTTCCAATATGAACTAAACATCATCCAACTTATAAAACTTTATTCGGGTCTATATAATGTGGCTTTAACGGAAAGCCAAATAAATGACTCGCTAGAGAAAATTGGTTTAAGCCACGAGGCCAAACGTAGATTTAAACAGCTTTCAGGAGGTCAGCAGCAACGCCTTTCTTTATTTATTGCAAACATACATCATCCGATGCTCTTGTTGCTCGATGAACCGACCGCAGGGCTCGACCCGCAATCCAGACGTCAACTATGGGACACTATCGAGTCAAATAGACACGACGGCGGAAGCATTTTACTTACCACTCATTCCATGGAAGAAGCTCAGGCAGTATGCGACAGAGTTGCCATTATGGATGTTGGCAAAATTATAGTTTCAGATACTCCCGAACAACTCATAGAAACTTACAGAACCGACCCCAGAGTTATTGAGGTTGCACGTAAGGAGGTCACATTAGAAGACGTCTTTATAGGATTAACCGGTGGGCAGATACGTGAATAACTCCGAAATAAGTCGATTCAATTATCTAAAGGTGCTTCTGAAAGCCGATGTGGCTGTATTAACTAAAAATACTAGAGCACTAAT
>DAIDJA010000095.1 GCA_027451605.1 Acidimicrobiales bacterium | reverse complement strand
GCTACTATTCCTTTTTTAGATGTATGTGTCGATGCTGTATTTTAGGTCCGGTAAATTTATCTTGTTATGAAACTAAAGCTCTGAAAGCGCAAATCTAAGATAAATTAGTTTTGAGAATTCGGTAGCATGCGAAGCAGCATTGGCGTCCACTGTGGATTGGTGGATAAAGTTAGAATCCGTATGTTGGAGTTAGTAAATTGTTGTTCGAAGGATGCATCTTGATCGAACATGTATGATCTTTGATATCAAAACCGTATAGATAACAAATTTATGAGGATCTTGCCGAGATGTCGGGTATACTCCGGTGATCGTGCATATCTAAACGGTGACAGATCCTACTATAAGCTGGCACTTTATGGTATGACTGCAAAGGCGATATCTTAACCTTGGCAGTTGCTATGTTAAATGAGCTTATTTGACCAAATCTCCGGTCGTTGAGAATGTCGTGGAAATCGTAATTTATATAGATGCTTTTAAGATGTTTTGAACAGGTATTACCTTGTCGGAGAGCGCATAGTTTTGAAAGATTTTAATTTCTTGAGATGATGGATGATTTGTTTATTTTTCCTGCGGAATGGAAAAGTAATATTTTAGTGCTTATCAATAAATATTTCTGAGACAAAACCCTAGGTTTTGCGGCAAACTTTGTACTGATCTATGTTGTAAATCTTATTTCTCGACGGAAAAGGACTGTACAATTTGGATCGACGATACAGTTTTAGAATTAATACAAATTGGTAGATAATCATAACCAGGGTAACCCGGCGGTTCGTCAAAACTTCCTGTCAGCGCTTCGTGCGATAAATTGACAACAATATTAAGAGGTCCGGGGTTAGCTTTGCACCAGTTTGCCCAGTAAATAATCGCGAAGACACTTTGATTATGTCGCAATGATATTCTCCTCTTAGAATTCAAATTATCAAAAGACTGCGCCAATACATTTCCGGTTTTAACTGAGATAATCTTGACTTGCGTTAGACTTTCCAGCGCACAACTATTCCCCTCAGTATTGGTAATTGTAAGTACCGCATTAACACCGCCGTTTTCACCTTGATGAGACACTTTAAGTTCTAGATTGGATCCTTTGCAGTGTTGCATACTGGCTGAAACATGTTTTTTGGTGGAGGTTTGTTTTACGGTTGCGCTATTACTCTGCCGCTTTACCGGTGAGGCAGTTGAAAAGATAGTTGTCGCAATTACCGCTAAAACGACTACAAGGATTCCTGAAAAAATGATGGCTTGGCGTTTTGGTTTAAGCTTCATAGAGTGGAGTAAAATCAAGCATGCTTCGGAAGAGTCGGAAAGTCTTATGCTAGTTCACATCGAAATATTATGGAAAATTCCAAAGTATGTATAGCAGTTGAAGCATGTCATAAACGTTAACGTTAACTTTTCGTTTTGGAAACTTGTTTATGCATCTTCGAAGTCGAAATTGGTTTGGTTTGTTTAATCGCTTGATTTGAAATAACTTTAACATTAACGCTATTTAATAATGCTTCAAATGATGATCCTAAGTTATCGGTAATGCAGTCAATATCGATCTCCATTTTTGGGTCTGACAATATACTTATTGAAATATATTTGTTATAGCTAAAGATCGCAAAACAAAGGCCAAGGCCTTCACCTAATGCTCCTATTGGAATGACATTTTCCAACGGTATTGAGTTACTGTAAAGGGGAAATGGCGGACCGGGTACATTGGTTATTATAACGTTGGCCGGTGGATTGATTTTATCGGATGAAATGAGACGATACACGGATCGTGCCAGAACTTGTTGGATATTGATCGGAAGTAGGGCCGCAACATCCATAAATATGGTCTCTCCGATTGTAGACGATAGGTTCTTGGAATTCTGCGCGTTAGCCGAAACTACTTTGAGCTGGGTTATAATATCACTTTCGTTAGTCGGAAGATATACAACTGCCGCTGATACTTGGTTATCTACCATCTCTTTTTGACTTTCATCTCTAATCGATATTGGCATCATTGCCGTTAGGGGTGAATCGGGGAGTTCGGAATATTTCAAAAGATAATTTCGAAGGGCGTTGGAACAGATGGTCATAATAACGTCGTTAATTTTAACCCCATAATGATTTTTTATTTGTGAAATTTCTTCGATGTTAAATACCTTAAAGGAAAAAGACCGACTGTCACTGACGGGTTTATTTAATGGAGTTTTAGGCGCCATAAAAAGTAGAGGGGGCTTCGACTTAGCATCCGACCGATAAAATTTCACCAACAAGTTCATACTTGAACTAACCTTTTTAGCATTGGTGGGAAGTTGTGAAAAATAACGTACCTGATTTGATAAAATGTTCGAAACTATTTTTGGGCCATAAGCTATAGTTTGGCTAATGTGGTCATATACTGTCGTGGTTGGCGCTATTTTATTATTAATGGCAGAATCGGTAGTTGGCTTAACCTTTATTTCGGCATCCAAGTCGAGTAGTTGAACAAAAAGATTTGATCCGCTGACTCCGTCAATTAAACTGTGGTGCACTTTAGCTATTACGGCAATACGATCATTTAGATAATTTTCTACCAGATAGAATTCCCATAAAGGCTTATTTTCCGGTAGCGGGCTCTCCCAAATTGTACCTATCAGTTGATTTAGTTTTGCGTCGTTATAGGGTGCCTCTAGGCTAACTGTTTTTATATGGTTATTTATGTTAAAATTTAAATCCTTAATCCAAATCGGGTGAAATATGTCAAAAGGGAATCGGATTAACCTAAAGGTAAATTTATCAACCTTCAGTAATTTTTCTTCCAGAAGAGTCTTTAACAGCGCTAGGCTGTCAAAATTAATTTGCTCGTCTGAATTTATTTTAGGCTTATCGTAAATTAATAGTGCGCCTACATGTACCGGGGCGGTTTCAGTTTGCATTGCCAGAAACGTGGCATCTAAGGGGTTTAGGTTTTTTACATTTAGGTTATCTGGCATGATCAACAGTATAGCATTTAACGTTTAGTTATTTACTTAATGAAACGTGGCGATTGGCATGATTTGGCTTATATTTGTTTTTGCGGCAGATAGTTTAGATTGAAATAGTTTGGCTGGTTAAGATTTAAATATGTCAAGATGTATTGCTGTCTTGGGGACCGGTTCAGATGCGGGTAAGTCAATATTCGCAGTAGCCTTGTGCCGTTACTTTTCAGATCTCGGCCTTAAGGTCGCTCCGTTTAAGGGGCAAAATATGGCCTTGAATTCCTATGTCACCTCGGACGGTTGTGAAGTTGGAAGGGCTCAGGCACTGCAAGCATATGCAGCCAATCGTGATCCCACGGGTATTATGAATCCTATTTTAATAAAACCTGCACCTAAAGGATCTTCAGAGTTAATGGTGTTGGGGGAGTCGCTAAATAATATTTCCGTTGACGACTATTATTCATTGAAGCAAAGGTTTGTTAAAGTAGTCGACGATTCTCTCGTTAAGCTTATGGAAGATAATGACCTTATAGTGATTGAAGGCTCAGGTTCACCTTCTGAAATAAATATACCAGGTGAGGATTTGGCAAATATCGGACTTTGTGCCCGGCATAGTATAAATGCGTTTTTAATCGGAGATATTGAGAAGGGTGGAGTGATAGCATCTATTGTCGGAACCCAGGCAGTTATTGCAGATAATTTAAAAACATATTTAAAAGCCTATGCTATAAATAAGTTTCACGGTGATGCAAGATTATTCGACGATGGCATAAATATTATAAATCGACTTACCGGGCTAAAGTCGCTTGGCATTGTTAATTGGTTTAATATCCCGCCAATTGAGTTGGAAGATAGCTATAGCCTGTCAGTTACTAGTCACGCGAGTTTTAACGTTTACAAAGGCATCAATTGCCACTATCTGCCCGATAGAAATCAACTATTAAAAATCGGGGTTGTGCACTATAGGAGCATGTCCAATTTTTCAGACTTTGATCCCTTAAGGTTGGATTCAAACTGTCATTTAATTCTGTCCGACAACCTAAATGAGATAGCAGACTGCGATCTCATAATTCTTCCGGGCACAAAGGCAACTGTGGCGGATCTAAATTGGTTTACAAAAGCTAATGGGATAAACTTCATGGCAGACGTAATTTCCAAAAATTCTGTAGTTCTTGGTATTTGCGGTGGTTTTCAGATGCTCGCACAAGAAATTGATGACAAGGTTGAATCAAAGGTGGGAGTTATCCAAGGCCTGGGGGTTTTGGATGCCACGGTGAAATTTAACGACAGAAAGACTCTATTAAAAGTACGAGGTATAGCCAGTTGTAATAATTTCGATGCGGCAATATCGGGATACCAAATCCAACACGGTATTGTTACGTCCAATTCACCTTGGATTAGTTCAGTTGAACCTTCGGGTTTTTCAGACGGTGCAATTGCGGCCGATGGACAAGTTTTTGGTACTTCATTGCACGGAATATTTGAATCAGATGATTTTCGCATTCAATTTTTAAGCTACGTCGCTGGAATGCGGGGCAAGCAATATATGGCTGGCAACTATAGCTATATCGAAGCAAAGGAAAAATTTGTACAAAATCTTACCGAAAATATCGCAAATTGCCTTGACATGGATTCTATATATGAATTGGCAAAAAGGTGTTAACAGATATTTAAGTTCCATGCGATTTGTTGGAATATTCATATTAGTTTTATCGCAAGTATTATTTAGCCACTATTAAATATTCACATAAAAGTCAAGATATAAGTATGTCCGCTCGGTGATTAACCACAAATTAGTTATTTAAAAAAAACGACAATTTGTTCAATAAAATACTTCATTAATTTAAATTTCGGTGTAGTGGGTCAGGTTTTACCGTTGTTTGGCAGTCCACCAACAAAAGATTTCATTCACAATCGCGGTTGAACTCAGCGTGTTCAGAGGTTGGAACTTATGTCTTCTGACATTTAAATTTTAAAATCGCTTCGATTATATCTTTTGCTTGCGGTCCGACCTCCCTTAGAGTAAGATTTTTGAATTTTTTGAGTAATTTGGTACGAAAATCGTGAAGAATGTTAAAAAAATGTTTTTATGGCACATCGACGAAAGAGTTGATAAAATAGTCTGTATGAGTTAGGTCGGTTTTGACTTGAGGTCTTAGAATCGAATAAGATCTCTAAAGAAAGTTGAAGTCAACTCCTATTTAATCTCTGTTAAAGTATATTTATTGTACTGAATTGTTTGTTGGTTTGTTGGTTCGATTTAATTTTAAAAAATAAAATGCCGATAACTAAATTGAGGTGTAGTTTATGTCAGTGACAACAGAAGACATAGGTCAGGAGTCCACAGGTGGTGGGCTGTCGATAGGGAATTTAACGGAATCGCTTCAAAAGGCAATATCTTGGAAACTATCCGATCCCGGTATACGAATTTCTCAATTGGAACCTCTGGAGGGTGGATCGTCTAGACTTACGTTTAGCTTTATGGCTAATTCTGAATCCGGGATGGATTCCAAATTAGTTTTGAGGATGGACCCTCCGGGAGTTTCCAGGCCAGGCAGTCTGGTAACGGAAGCTAATTTAATGCTCGCAGCCCTTGATGCCGGTGCGCCTGTACCGCGGGTAATAATGACTTCGGACGACGAATCCATTCTGGGTGCCCCATTTGTAATAATGGAGTTTGTCGAAGGTATTTCGAACCCGAGATCGATATTGAGAGACCCCGCTCTCGAGAAGTTGCGTCCCAATCTGGCAGGAATGCTTGGACAAGCTCTCGGAAAAATTCATTCGATTCCGCTTGAAGCTGCGCCGGGCCTGGTTCAAATTGACTTGATAAACCAACTGCGTAATCAGCTGGATCAGTTGGGGGAACAAAGACCGGTTTTGGAACTTGCTATGAAAGTTCTCGAACAGACCAGACCAAAATCTATGGGAACAACAGTAGTTCACGGGGATTTTCGCAATGGCAACTTTATTGTAGCCAATGATGGGGTTAGGGCCGTAATAGATTGGGAACTGTCGCATATCGGAGATCCGCTTGAAGATCTTGGCTGGCTCTGTGTCAGAACCTGGCGGTTTAACGGTCCCGGACCCGTAGGAGGATTCGGAGCATATAACCAGTTGATTTTTGCCTATGAGCATGCTTCGGGACGCGTATTTGATCGGGTACTTTTAAGGTGGTGGGAGTTGGCCTGTACTCTTAGATGGGGTGTTATGTCATTGATGCAAGCTCAGGCTTTTCTTCAGGGTACTCATCGGTCGTTGGATAAGGCTCTTTTGGGTCGACGAGTCTGTGAAGTCGAATGGGATATTTTAGCTTTACTAAATTCAATGAAGAAATAGAAAAAGGACTATAATTTAATGTCACTTAGCGATGCACCCCCAGTTAATGAATTAATATCGGCGGTAATGGAGTATATTCAGACCGAAGTCGTGCCTGAAGCCGTTGGAGAAAAAAAACGTCTAGCAACCATAGCATACAGTGTCTTGGCGGTTGTTGATCGCGAATATACAATGGGTTATAAATTAAATACCGACTATGCAAAATTACTTGCGGGATTAGGTGTAACAAGCGAAGAAGAACTCGCCCGTAAAATTAGAAATTTAGAGATTGATATTAATTCACCGGATCTTAAGAAAGCACTACGTCAGATAACCACAATGAAACTGATGGTAGCTTCACCGGCCTTCTTGGAAAGAGCGAGGAAGGAAGCAGAAGCTGCTCAGAAGAGGCAAGCTTCTAAAGCCGAAGGTTAAAAAAGGTATCCTGGAAAGTAAATTGTTACCGACCTATTATCTATGCGTACCTTACGTCGAAAAATTGATATTGCAATAATTCGCTAATCAAACCTTTTACTTGTAATTGTTATATTGTTTGTAGACTTATCCGGATTGTTTTGATTTAAGTTAAATATCGCATTGTAGTTACGACAAATAAATTTGAATGGCAGGTTCAAGTTTTTATATACGACTAATTAAACGGTATCGTAAGTTGATCATTTGAATTGAAGTGGATAAGCCAATTTGTTGCAGTGTTTTCAGTATGTGGTCCGATTTGATGTGTGATC
>DAIDJA010000094.1 GCA_027451605.1 Acidimicrobiales bacterium | reverse complement strand
GCCAATGTCCCAAATGCCCCGGTCATCGCTCCTTTCTTCCGAATGAGTCGAGTAAGCCTGCGAGTATCAATTCCAATTATTCCGCTCAACCCATTGACAATTAAGAACTCATTTAAAGACCTCTGTGATCTGAAATTGGAAGGTAAATCTGTTATATCTCTGGCGATTATCCCTCTGCAAAATGGCTTTGAAGCTTCGTTATCCGAATCATTTGTGCCATAGTTGCCTATGTGCGTATAAGTGAAAGTTATAATCTGACCCGCATAAGAAGGGTCGGTTATGATCTCCTGGTAGCCGCTCAATGACGTATTAAAGACGATTTCACCGCTGGTATATGGTTTAAGTGCCCCGACCAATTCTCCGGAAAATATCTCGTTGTTTTCAAGAACCAATGTTCCTAAGATACTCTCGTTCATTTTGTTAATTTTCCGTCCATTAGTATCGATTCTCCTTCTAAAAATAGGTATTCGATTGAACCCCGCAGTTTTCTTCCTAGATACGGACTGTTCTGTGACCGTGACTCAATATCGCCATGAGTTTGAACCATATTTTTCATAGGATTAATCAAGACGAAATTGGCTTTTTCGCCTTTAACTACGGTTCCGTCATCCAGACCCAAAATTCTCCTGGGATTCAATGACATAGCCCTCATAACTACCGTGAGCTCATTTGCACAGTCGTTCAAACTATTTAGATCTTTATTATCTAACAATGATGTAAATGCTGCGCTAAAGGCAGTTTGTAACCCCAGCATTCCGAAAGGAGCCGTTTCAATCGGCATCTCTTTGGTAGCGGCTCGGTGAGGTGCATGATCTGTAGCTATTACATCTATGGTCTTGTCCAAAAGTCCTTGCCTAAGAGCGACAACATCAGCGTAAGGTCGCAACGGAGGATTTACCTTAAAATTCGGATCCAAGCTTAATAGCTCCGTTTCGTCAAAAAACAGATGATGAGGTGTAACCTCACAGGTTAATTTCAACCCAGAATCTTTGGCTTTTTTCACCAGTTCAACTGACTCCGCAACCGACAGATGCATTGCATGGTACTTAACCGAATTAAGAGACAACAGTTCAATGTCTCTTGCCAGCATTAAAACTTCGGCATTCTTACTTATTCCGGCAAGTCCCAGTTTTGTAGACACGTCCCCTAAATTCATGATTCCCGAGTCAAAAGCAGACTTTTCCTCCAAGTGCTGGGCTAATATGCAATCTGTTCCCTCCAGGGTCCGAATAGCAGTCTGCATCACCTCGCGGTCATTTATACCACTTCCGTCATCGGTAAAATATCTAACCTGATTCCGGATCAACGACTCAAAGTCAACTGGTTTGACTCCGTTTCTACCCTTGGTAATTGCCGAAGCGATCTCAACCTTGACACCCATGGTCTCGCTATTAGATATCAAAGTTCGTGCCTTTAGTACGGAGTCAACGCTGTCTGTTGCCGGATCGGTATTGGGCATAGACATTAAATAGCCGAATCCTCCTTTTGCCGCAGCTCTGCAACCCGACTCATAGTCTTCTGATATTTGTACGATTGCCCGCAAATGACAGTGCATATCGACAAACGGAGGCATAATAACCGAACCACCTGCTTCAACTTGAACTATAGAACTTATATCTACAGGCAGTTCATTCACATTTATTTCCTTGGAAATTGCCGCGACGATTCCCTTAGGATCTACAACCAGATCGGCTTCGACCAGACCGGTTGTGTCCATTATCGAAGCTCCTCTGAACCAAAGATATTTGTCAAAACTCGTCATAGATTATTTATCCCGTCAATTTCAAGTCCCATCGTTTTGGTTAGAACCGCCATTCTGGAATATATGGAATTTTCAACCTGCTTTAGAATTAAGGACCGATCCGAATCAATTATGTCCGAATCAATTTCTAAATCACGAACCTGAGGTCCGGGATGCATAAAAAGCGTCGATGGTTTAGCCGATTCCAGCAATGATCCGGTTATCCCGTATCGCTCACGATAAAATATGGGATTTACGAGCAAAGGTTCGGTAAGACGCTCAAGTTGAATTCTTAAAGCAATGATGATATCAAGTTCCGGCAGACAAGTTTTAAAATCATCTGTTATGCCTTCGACCCTAAAGCCTATGTCAAATTTGGGTAAAAGTTCCTCCGGACCAATTAGATAGGTTTTTGCCCCAAATCTTTCAAAAAGTTCACCCAAAGATCTTGCGACCCGAGAATGAATTATGTCTCCTACGATTCCGATCTTCAATTTTGAGAAGTCATCAAAACTATTAATGTTTTCCGATTTAAATCTCCCTTGGCTAATTGCTTCTCGGATCGTCACAAAATCACCCATAGCCTGAGTCGGGTGACTTCGCATCGCATTTCCGGCATTAATTACCGGAATATCTACCCATTTGGAGACTTGATTTACCGAACTGGCAGAACTTGCTCTGAGGACAATAGCGTTCACTCCAAGAGCTTTTAGAGTTAAGACTGTGTCTTTAATAGTTTCTCCTTTTTCCAGAGAGGATTTTTCCGAATCAAAACCTATTACCGTTAACCCAAGTTTTTTTGCAGCTATCTCGAATGAGATTCGAGTCCTTGTAGAATTTTCTAAAAAAATCAAGGCGACAATCTTATCTCTGTTGTTCAAAAAAATAGGTGAATTTAAATCAAAATTCTTATAATTTTCCGCAAGTTCAGCTACCTCCAATAGTTCGTCCGCGGTAAATTTTTCAATATCAATAAAATTAACCATTAAATTTCTCCAGCCAAACACCGGTATCATTCGCAGTCACTGTTTCAGTTAAAGAGGTAGGTATATTCTTCCCCACGAAATCGGGACGTATCGGGAACTCACGGTGTCCTCTATCTACCAACACTGCCAACTTGACAAACGTAGGTCTGCCATATTCCAACAACGCCTGAAAGGCTGATCTCACAGTTCGCCCCGTGAAAAGTACATCGTCAATTAGAATAACTCTTTTACCCTCTAAGCTGACGGCTATATCGGTCTGATGAACCTCTTTTTCGCCTCTTATACTGAAGTCATCTCTAAATTTTGAAGCATTTAGAACGAAATGCGGGACTTCAACATTTTCAATTTGAGTAATAATCTCGGCAACCACCGCAGAGATCTCAATCCCCCCGTTTGCAAGTCCCAAAAGAATGAGATCGTCCCCGCCCCTATTTGATTCAAGTATTTCATGGGATATCCTGACCAGTGACCTCTTGATTGAAGGAGGATCCATCAGGAGTTTAAGATACAGTGATTTTTCAGATGAATTAACGGATTTGGAAGTGTCCGATGTATTTGTTAATAAAGGAGACGACTGATTTCCCGGGACGGATTCACCCCTGAAAAGTTTTGGTTTAGTCTCTACTCCTGAATCCGAGTTTGGGGAAAGACTTTGAGAAAGCTCGCTTTTATTGCCATCCGCTGCTTTATTTGTTTTGACTTCTTTTTTCACTTTTAAAATCGTTTAAATCTCTCTGGATTTAATTAACGCATATCCCAAAACAACTTCGGGCACTTGCCTCTTTAATTATTATAATCGATCCAACTCGGAAGCCAATAACTTTAATTAATTTATCGATTATGTTAACATCTGTCTGAAGTGAATCACTCGGACAACTTTCAAATAACATGTCTGACACATTAAGCGCTACTTATGTCACTAATGGCAGTATTCATTATCCTGGATATCAACAGTCGACATTTTTCGCGACTTTAACACTTCGGTGATAATTTCATAGTGATCTTACCTGGAGTTTTAGTCACAAACCGGCTTTTTGATTCGTAGTGCGGTCAGGTATTGATTCATTATTTTAGCGGATGCCTTTATAACTGTTGACTGGTAGTTTTTATCCGATTCGATCAACATGTTTGCCGGGATACAAGGTCGTAAAGCCTGAAACGTAAGATTGCAGAAATACTTAATCACTGCAGTCAACAAAAACTGATATATGCAGTTTGATTTACTTCTCGTCAATCTCCTAAGAGATACACCAAATCCTCAAAGTAATTCATGGTCCGAGAAGAGAAAGGGGTATTACTGCTATACCATCCATTCGCCTGAAAGCTTCCCTGCCGGTGGTCAGAATCACAGAGTCAAGAAGATCGCCTCCGATTTGGTCTTCCAACCATTTAAGGTGTCTCACATCGCGATCTTGCGGTACCTGTGCAAGTTTGATTTCGAATGCGACTATCCTTCCATCGGTTCTTTCCACAATGGCGTCCACCTCGTGATGTCCTGAATGAGTACGCATGTGGGAAACCCGTGCTTGTGATGCCTGGGCGTACACGCGCAAGGATTGTACAGTCAAAGACTCGAACATTGCACCCAAAAGACTACCGTCTCGTGGCGTCGCAATCGCAAGATCCTTATTTGAAAGTAACCCGTCTTCCCCTACTCCAAGTAATTGGAGCGCCAGTGCGGGATCAGCGAGCTGGTGCTTCGGTGCAACACCCAGTCGAGAAAGCCGATTATGTGTCGGCAGCCATGACGGTACGTCATCGAGAATCCAAAGTTGCTCTAGGATCCTCCGATATGCGATTGTAGTCACCTTACTTGGCTTTTCATCTTTGCCACCGGATGCAGCGTCGCGAATTACCTCGAATGAAGCGTTTGAAGAAACCGATGCGGCAGTTGCCAACATCCATCGTCGTAGAGCGTTCTTATTTCGCACACTACGACCCAATTCCAGAAAATCATGTTCGACAATTCGATCTATGTATCCGTCAAGCTCCAATCCTCTAACCTGCGGAGATAGACTCCGTATAGCCGGAAATCCCGAAGAAGTTATTTCCCGAACATAATCCGTCAAGTTCAGGGGACTAGACCCTTCAATCGGGGGTCTTGTTCCTTGAAGCAGCTGACGAAGACTCACAGTAGGTGTGGACAGAGCTCTTTCAAAGAATGACAGAGGGCGCATTCGAAGAGTCACAATTCGCCCGGCACCCGAATGGGTAGGCTGAATGATCGGAGCCGATGATCCTGTCAATATGAACTGGCCTCCCGACCCATCTCTATCAACCGCCCGTCTCACCAAATCCCAACTTCTGGGAAATCTTTGCCATTCATCTATAACAATCGGTTTCTTACCGTTTACCAGTCGTTGCGGGTCGGCACGTAATATCTCGACTTCATCAGGATCGTCAAGCTGGAATATAGTGCCCGCCCTACGATATGCTGTCTCGGACTTTCCAACTGCTCTGGGTCCCTCGAGAGCTATTGCCGGTAGGCCTCCACGGTGCGAAAAGATATCATCCAATTCATCATCTATTACTCGGTGGAGGTATCTAGCCATTTCTATAGTATACCAGATCGCACTGTATTACTGTACTATTTCGCATTAATACACTACTCCGTTTCGCGAATCCTGTGACGCGTCAATAAGATACCTATGCGCTCAGATGGAATTTTGTCTGTTCTCCAGTAGCAATTTTTAAAGTATTTATTTAGCGCCGTCATACCACTCGGTCCGGCTAGATAATCTCTTATAGTCCCGAAATCCGAGACATCCAATACCTTAGCGTCAAATCATTTCTGCTGGTTTCATATAAACGTAGATGGCTACTAGATTGGAAGTTCTTGCGAAAACGACTGGGCGGCATCTCAATGCGTTGATACTTTGGTAGGGTTTCTGAGTTTTGAATTAAGTGTTCTTAGAACCAATGGCGATATCAAATGAACCGTTTCCTTGAGGAAGACCAATCGAAGTACCTACCACGAACCTAGCGATGTTAATCGATAAAACGGATACTCCTCCTCCGATCGAGGCTGTGACGAAGGTGCTTTGACCGTCTGGCGTAATGGCTACAGCTAAAGCAGATTGACCTTGCGCTAGATTAATGATCTTGTCGACGGATTTGGTTGAAAGATTCACTCTGACTATGGATGGGCCGGTTTCACGAGCAGTTGTAACAACTGCTGTACGTCCGTCTGGCGTAACAGCGACATCTTCCGCGCCGTCCGGCAAAGCTATCGTATTAACTACTTTTCGCGTGGCTAGATTTACGACAACAAGGCCAGCACCAACCGGCCCGCTTGTCACATAAGCTGTCTTGCCATCCGGCGATATCGCAATTCCTCCACCACTTAGGGTGCGACCAGTGAGATCGGGCAAGTCAATTATGTCACCTTCATTACCAGTAGCGAGGTTAATCGGTATAATTCCAAGATTGTGTCCGTTCCCAGTGGTGACGTAAGCTGTCTGCCCATCCGGAGCCAAGGCGAGCGCTATAGCACTTTGATTTTTTGGCAAATAATATATCTTTAAGACTGCATTTGTCGAGAGATCAATTGCCACAATGGCGCCGGTCTGAATGGTTCCTCGACCGGAAGTCAAGTATGCAGTCTTTCCGTTTGGACTTATTGCAATATCGCCGAAGTCGCCCGCTATAGGTACCCCGACTACACTTCCAACCTTATTAGTACGTAAGTCTACCGGGATCATGCCAGTAGTCGTTAGATTGCCAAAGGTAACATATGCAGATTCTCCACCTTTCGTCAGAATGCTTCCAGCCCCCGAATTCTCCTTTGGAGAGGAACAGGATGCTAGAAGGAGGGTAGCTATAGTTGTTAGAACCACCTTCAGTATCCAACTATTGGGCTTTCGACAATAATTCCTTGCCCTCACAATTGGCAGGGAAACATATATCAGCTTTTCGATGCGATATCTTGTTGTAATGATCATTGTCTAATTACATCTCCTCACGTGTTATTCTTATGTAATATTGCAAGCCATCCTCTTAACTGGAGCGTAAGAGCCCGTATATCCACCAGCAGGTGGAGGACCTGTCGTAATCGATGAATTTGAATTAATATATTTTTCGTAGAGAAGGTTTTCTACGAAAAATCCGAGGTATAAAGGATTCGTAGAATCAAGTCCGTGAATAACGGCACTTAAAGCGATAGTTTCCTTAGTTGTCAAAGGTATCTGGACCATGTCATACACACTACTTCCACCGGATATTGGTATAGGTATCCCAGCGTTTACTCCCGCCGACAAGCCAATCATGGCACCACTTGTACCTCCTTCGG
>DAIDJA010000093.1 GCA_027451605.1 Acidimicrobiales bacterium | reverse complement strand
CTCCGTCAGCTATTATAACGACCTTGCCACTAAGCTCATACCTTTGGCCGATTGAATCAATTACATTTACGCCAACTACCCTGTCGGAATCCGAATCAAATATTAATGAATCGACTGTAGATTTTTGCCTTAATTCCGCTCCATATTTAACCGACTGAGTGGCAACCAGCTGATCTAAGTCATACCTAGTTACGCAATATCCGACCGTTCCCAAACCATCCGCCTTTGGCCATTTCAGTTCCAGTTGTTTTCCGAAAGCTACCGCACGAAGGCCGTCGTATCTGTGATGTTCCTTGAGCGAACCCATTAAGCCCATATCTTCTAACTGTCTTACTGAACGAGGCGTTAGCCCGTCTCCACAGGTTTTTTCTCTTGGAAATTGCTTTTTCTCCAGCACGACTACATCCCAACCGGCTTTTGCCAGCCAAAATGCACATGAACTTCCGGAAGGACCCCCACCAATCACAATTACATCACGATCTATATTGTTAACTTCTGAGATACTCGTCATTTATTTTTTCTATATTCAAACTTGTGACAATATTTACAGGATTAAGTTTAGCGTGACTAATTCCGACTACCATTTAATTATCAACTGTGAGCGCAAAAGTCGATGTCTATAAACAAAGGGAATCTGCGATTAGTTGCACCAGGTTTTGCGAGAATGCATCAGACTTCAAAGAATAAATTATCAGTAGCCTACCGTCAACTTAAACAAAAACCAATTAGCCAAATTTGTTCCCCGTAGTACAAATTAATTTTCAAGCTTCATTTTTTGGTGTATAGATTTCTACATCAGCCTAGGAATACTAAGTTTCCATCATGAATATGAAATATCAAAGGAACACCGATCGATATGGTTCCACTTAGATTATGTCCGTCGTTCAGCTTCAAATGACAATACTGCAGACTCTATAATCCTCGTAGCTACGATATTGGCTGTGGGTAGAGTAGTCGCGGCAAAAGTGACAACAAATTACTCTCTCCTAATCAATTGACTAAATCTTAAGATTAGGACTATCCACTGTAATTTTTAATAACAACAGTAGGATTCGTCTTCGGCTTAATAATCATCTGCCGCTTGATAATCATAATGGTCATCTACTTTTTTAATATAGTCAATATCGATCATTGCCACGGGATAAAATCTAGAATTCAAATTTCGTTTTTCCCAATTAGATTTTTTACGGTATCGACTACGGAGTCGGGACTCGTTGTCGGTGTGACATATAAAGTCTCAAAACCATATTTTTTCAACTCGGCAAAAGTAGTGGGTCCGATTGCCAAAGCCGGAACCGTAACTATTCTACAGTCATTACGTTCATCTGCCTGATTAAAAGCCGATCGAACCGCAGACGGAGAGAAAAAACAAAGTAACCTTGCCGAAATGATTTCCGCTAACTCTTCTTTTGTAATATGGCGGCTTTGCGGTTCATAAATATCCACCCTTAAAATTTCTGTCTGCCTTAGGGATAGAGCTTCTTCTAGATTGTCTTTGGCCTGCTTTGAAGTAGGCAAAAGCACGAGTTGATTTGCAAAATTACCGATAGCATCTAATTCGGAGATTAAAGATAGGGAATTTTGTCCGACGCACTCATAATACACTTTTCCACCTCTTTTGCGAACGGCTTCGGATGTGGCCGGACCGACCGATATAATCTTTGGGGCAATTGAAATTAGTTCCGAACCTACTTCATCAAAAGTTAAATCGACAGAATTTTTAGAGGTAAAGATCACCCAATCTATTTTCTTATTTTCGACCTTAAGCTTTGAGCCGCAAATACTTTTGAGCTTTGCGAGAGCAGTATTATCTTTAACTATTTCAATCAGCGGTATATTTTTTGCGGCGATGCCGACTTTCCCAAGTTCTTCTATATAAGTGTCACTTTGGACTGTCGGTCTGGTGAAGATAATATTGTTCACTTAAGTTCTCATTTTTTAAAACGATATAGATAAAGATTTCTGAACTGCCAATTCAGAATATATTTAGGAAATTCATCAGAGTAAAAAATCCAACTCGGCAACTTTTCCAACGACAATTATTGCAGGAGGCTTGAGATCGACCTGGCTTAACTGAGACAACAATATCCTGGTAACTTCCTGTTTATCGTAGCTCGCCCATCTAATTAAAGCGATCGGAGTATCTTTGGACATACCATTTTCAATCAGTGAGCTTTTTATAACATCTCGGTTAGTGACACCCATCAGGATCACAATTGTAGAGTTAAGTTCAACCAGAGCTTTATAGTTTATTTCCTCCGTTTCAACCGTAGAACCCGTTATAACCACAAAACCTGCTGAAATGCCTCGGTGAGTTAGCGGTATCCCAGCCAGCAATGGACCGGATGTAGCCGAAGTTATGCCCGGAACTACTTCATAATTTATTCCGTGCTTTATGAGTTCTAGTACTTCTTCGCCACCGCGACCAAATATAAACGGATCTCCGCCCTTAAGTCTTACAACAGATTTGTGACGGGAGGACAGTTCGACCAATAACTTGTTTATCTGATCCTGATCTATGTTACCGCCCGGGGATTTTCCTACATCAACCATTTCACAGCCCTTTTTTGACAAGTCCAACAGCGACTTGTCTATAAGGCGATCATAGACTATTGCATCCGCACACTGTAAAAGTTTATGCCCTTTAACCGAAATCAATTCAGGGTCACCTGGTCCCGCACCGACTAAATACACGGTGGAATTCGTAGATTCATAAGTCGACATTTATTACTTAACCCTTCGCTTGCAAACTATTCAAATAAATGATCAATCCCATTGATCCAAAACGAATTAATTAATAGACACAGACAAATTTTAATCGCCAACAAGATTGAGTTTTATCGTCTCGAATTATTAAATCGAAATATCTGCAAAAATGATTTAAGGTTTTCTATTGCAAATGTTCAATCGGTCCGGGATACATCTCTTCAGCTTTTCTGATGAGCCTCTTTTCGTTTTTCTTTAACAGTATAAATCCTATGACTATAACAATAATTGCAACCGGAACTGCTACATAAGTAAAAATAGTAGAGTACCGCTTAATTGTATTTCCAAGCGAATACGATCCAAAACCGTAAGCCGAAGACCAGGCAATGGCTCCACCTAAATTAGCTACTAAAAACTTTACTCTCGGCATTCGAGTAATTCCGGAAAGCAGACCCAGTAATGACCGAAATACTGTGGCAAACCGACCGAAAAGGACAATCCATATACCAAATTTTGCAAAAGCGTAATGGCCCACCTTTATTCGCTCGTAGGTAAGGCCGATACGTCTTCCTTTATTAACGACCAATTTAAATCCGCCAAAGTATCCAATCATATAACCGGCCAATGATCCCAAAAAAGCACCGAGGATTGCAGCTACTACAATTACTATCGGAGAAGCTGCATGGTTCTGCGATGCGTATATTTCAGCCGATATCAGAGTAATCTCACCGGGAATTGGCAACGCCATTGATTCTAAAAATATCAACACAAAAACGCCCAAGTAGCTACTCTGGGCCAACAAACTACTACCAAGAATCGCTGAAGATCCTACATTTAACATGCAGATATCTTAACAACTACAACTACTGGATTTTTACCGATGATTTTTTAGGTACAACTCCAGTGAGCCACTTCGACAATGATCAAAGGTCTGCTGAAATTGTGCCTTGTTATACATAGCAAAAGGACCGTATGCAATCACTGGTTCTTTGATCAGTGTACCTCCCGATATCAACACGTCTAGATTGAGATTGTCCCACATTCTGTTGAAGTTGTTCTAACCGAAATACAAAACTAATCTTCAAAAAGTTGCGGGGCACACATTATCGGCACTGAAAGTTTTTGCCTCAACGCCAAAGCTATAGCATCTGACGGCCTACAATCAAATCGCTTAAGACCGCGCGAAGAGGATACAATAATTTCTCCCCTATAATTCCCCATATCCTTCGGAAATATTCGAACTTCTTCAACGGCTGCTCCAAATTGGAAGAGCATTTCGGCAAATAGATCATGAGTTAGCGGTCTGGGTGATTTAATATTTCGCCAAGCATTTGCAATCGCCACTGCCTCAAAAGAGCCTACGGAAAACGCAAACTCCAGGTTAGGATCATCGACGGCCCGAAGAACCAGCTTTGGGAAGACATCCGGATATACCGTCTCAATATTTAATAGCTCAACTTGCACAAACTCCTGAGTCGAAAGCAAGTCATTTTCTTGATCGCAATCATTCAAATGAGAATCTTTTTCATCATTATTAACGTCAATGATGTTATTATCTGATTCAGATTCTTCTTTTATCGCCGCATTTTGCAAGTCAGAATCTGGATTTTTTGTGACATGGTTAGCTGACAAATCTTCGTCGGACATATTTTACCTAATAACGGGTTCGAGCTCCTGGCCGGATTTGAGTGGCAAATATCTCCCGATATTGCCCGATTTTCTCCTCATTTCGACGTTAAGGGCAAGTCCAATCATCATAAAAAATACCACGGCCGATGATCCACCATAGCTCATAAACGGTAGTGGTATACCTGTTATAGGCATAATCCCGATTGTCATACCCATATTTTGAAAAACCGAAAAGACTATAGAACCCAACGCTCCGGCAACCAATAACCTGCCATACGAGTCTCTGGAAAGTGAAATTGCACGAATCAGTCTCCATGCCATAATAAAAAACAGTCCGACTACTGTAGCCGAACCCACGAACCCAAGTTGCTCTCCGACCGCCGTAAAGATAAAGTCGGTTTGCTGCTCCGGGACAAAGGCTAAATTTGTCTGTGACCCCCTTCCGAATCCTGTCCCAAAAGTTCCTCCCGACCCGATGGCAATTTCAGACTGTTGCAAATTATAAACTGTAGCGGGGGGGGCATTTTTCGGGTGCAAAAATGCTGTCAAACGTTCAACCTGATACTGCTTTAATATTCCCAAATTCAGTATAATTACAATTCCCAAGATCAGCAAAACGAACATTAAAAACAGGTGCAGAGCTCTGGTATTTGCGACTACCAACATCGTGAAAGCCGTAACACCCAGGATTATAGCTGTACCCAGGTCCGGCTGCTTGTATACAAGCAAGATAGGGACTGCGGCAAATGCCAAAATCTTAGCTAGTGCCCGCAAAGTGATCTGTTCTTCCTTGCTGGCAAAATAGGCAGTAATAAAAACTACAGCAAGTGCCGCGAATTCAGAAGGTTGGATCTGAATCGGTCCGAATTGAAACCATCTTTGCGCACCGAGTGCAGAACTCCCGATCGGTGTCATAACTGCCGCCAGCATCAGAACAGCAATAATATAGTACAAGACCCCAAAAAATTCAAGTATTCTGTAATCCACTACAATAAAGATAACCATAACGGCAAATCCAATTGCGAGAAAGACCGCTTGTCTGATCACATAGTGATCCGGTCCCACTCCCAAATAGGGAGCTTGGGCCTTAGTAACTGAATATATCATTACAAGTCCGATAAACGAAAGAGCCACGGCAGACATAAGTAAAAGATAGTCCACGTGCCTTAAATAATATAATATCGATTTACCTGTTCTGTCCATATTTACATTAATGATTTATTGGTTGGCCTAATTCGGTAAGCTTAATTTGATAAAGACAATAATCGACCTCCCGAATATTTTCCACTCTATAATAGAATGTCAAAAATGGTAATTATGCATACAGTATCTTCAGGAGTTCAGATAGCCTCGGGCTGGCTGGCTAATTTATTAAATGAATTTGGGGTAAATACAAACCAAGCCCAAAAAATCCAAACGCTTATCTACAAGCCTCTTTATTTAATTCTAATTCTTTTGATCGCAGGTTTTTTGACATATCTCGGATCAAAAAGTTCGACGGTCTTAATTAAAAAGGTAATTCTAAGGAATGCAGATAATCAAAAGACTCAGCAGGAACTGGCCAAGCGAGTGGCAACATTGACGCTGGCAGTAAGACACGTTATCGTGATCTTTATCTGGACAGTAACAATAATTACCGCTCTGGGTGTCATAGGATTAAATTTGACACCAATACTTACAGGCGCAACCGTAGTGGGTGCGGCATTAGCCTTCGGCGCTCAAAACTTAGTAAAAGATTACCTCTCCGGGTTCATATTGTTGATGGAGAATCAAATTACAATCGGAGATATTATAACCGTTTTGGACGTAACCGGTACTGTTACGTCGGTGAGTTTCAGATCAACGGTGATTCTTGACGAGGAAGATATTACCTGGCATATTGCTAACGGTGACATAAGGAAGTTAGGCAATAAATCGCGTAAGCTGACTCACGATTTTTAATTTAATCGCATTACAATCTCACTTGACAACATACATTTGATTAGATTAAGATAAGTTTGATGGCAAATGCTCTCGGTGGATTTAAATTAAGGCAATCGAGATCATAACATGGCTTTTGAAAGGCATGGCATATTAAAATTTGGATATCAGGTGGCAAATTGGGTGGATAAACATTAGGCAGAAATCCTATTCAATGGTCGAACTCAAGATTAAGTCATTTACAGAATCGAGGCTACAATGCATGAACAAATTAGATATTTTAGAATAAAAATCGCACAGGCAATTAAGATTTCCGTCTCTAAACGATCAATATTAATTGTTTCATCGTTGATTTTAATTTTTACTTTAATGGGAACTATTTTAAGTAGCCCCAAACCTGCAATTGCTTCGACATTTCCGGCAAACAATAACTGGTCAATTGCAAATGGAGCCGCACCGCAGATATCTTCGATAAGTCAGATTACCTGCCCGACTACAGATTTTTGCGTTGCAGTTACAAGCTTAACCAGCCTATTGGGATCAATCACAACTTCTGTAGACGGCGGTAACAATTGGGTAATTCAAACCGTACCTTCGACACTTTCATATATCGCCGGGGTTGACTGTCCTTCAACAAATTTCTGCGTGGCAGTGGGTCAGAGCGTTTCAAATACAGGTGAAGTGATCTATTCAACAGATGAAGGAGTAACGTGGTCAGTAGCCACATTGCCGGGAGGGATTTATGCACTTAACGGTATTTCCTGCACATCTTCGAGTTTTTGCATGGCCGTCGGGTTTCAAACTA
>DAIDJA010000092.1 GCA_027451605.1 Acidimicrobiales bacterium | reverse complement strand
AGAAGGTAAAACTTCTTCATTCAATAGAGATTATGAACAAAAATGAGATCTTGCAAAATGTGGTGCGCGGACAATATGTTGCAGGCTCTATTGGCACTGAGAAAGTTCCGGCATATAGAATGGAACCGGGCGTATCAAAAAGTTCGACCACCGAAACTTTCGTAGCGATGCGGCTCTCAGTGGACAACTGGCGATGGGCGGGAGTTCCCATATATATACGAACCGGAAAGCGCTTAAAGACCCGAGTCACCGAACTAGCCCTCCAATTCAAGCGAGTACCGCATCTGTCATTTTCCAAAGAGTTGGCCCATGATCTAGAGCCTGATGTACTGATATTGAGAATTCAACCTGACGAAGGAATTTCTATGAGATTCGGAGTTAAGGTTCCCGGACGTGAATTTAAACTAAAGACGGTTTCGATGGACTTTAACTACTCCGATGAGTTTAAAGAACCTACCAAAGATGCCTATCAGAGGTTAATTATGGATGCAATCATAGGTGACCCTACGTTATTTATTCGAAGTGACGAAGTGATGCAGGCCTGGAAAATTATATCCCCTATTGAAGTCGCCTTCAGACACAATTTGCCGCCACTTACGTCTTATAAATCCGGGTCATTCGGACCGGTAGAATCAGATAAATTATTGGCTCAATATAAACATAAATGGCATCTTACATGAATCCAGTGATTGAAGTGGTAGATTCCATCGAAATTGCCTTTGCGGAAAAGATGGAAGCTATAATTTCAGAACAGCTTCGATTAAAACAAGAGTTATTGATTGCACTTTCCGGCGGACCCACGGCAACTAAGTGTTACCGATATTTTTTTAAAGAAAGTAAAGCCAAATTAGACTTCAAAAAGATTCATATAATTGTCGGCGATGAAAGATGTGTCGGCGAAAGTGACCCGGACTCAAACTTTGGCATGATAAAGTCAATCCTAGCGGATAATTTTGTAGTACCTGCATCGCTAGTCCCTCTCGACTGTGCCAGCTTAGGTAAAGAGACGGCAGAACTTATAACGAAATTTAAAACTATTGATATTATTCATCTCGGCCTGGGATCAGACGGTCATACCGCATCACTCTTTCCGGATTCACCCGCATTGAATTTACCCAAATCAGAATTCATTGCCTTAAACCAAGATATTCACGGAATTAACCCCCATCAGAGGATAACCCTCACTTTTGAACCGATAAATGCCGCCTCTTGCCGAATAATAACCGTGAGCGGAAAAGAAAAAGCTACCATCCTAAGACAGGCCCTAAGTGGATCTCCCCTGCCGGTGAATCGACTAAATACGAATAACCTTATTTGGCTGGTCAATAATCAGGCTGCAGAAGAACTTACCGAGGAACAATACCAAACTTTGAAGATACAGCGATGCCGGTGAAACTTATTTATTGCCAATTTGGATAACTTAATTAATTTCAATACCTCGGTTTGGTTAAAAGCGATAATCAACTTTATCTACTCAAACGAGGTTTCACGCTTTAGTGCCGGTATTTTGGTGATGTCGGAGTTTGAATTAAGTAATAACATCAGGCCTATTGATTTATTAACACTTTTTAAAATAGGTCTACACTTACCCACTTCACAAATTGAAGGGCCGGCTTATGGTAACAAGAGCATTTTCCGATCGCTATAAATCCGCCACGAAATGCTAAGAAACGGATTCGAACCTACCGGTGGACGACAGATAATCTTCATTTATCCGGGGCACTGCAGTCGATATTTAGCTAATGGTCGGGGGTGATTTTGGCGAGCCCTCAAAAATTGACTAAAATATAAGTTAATTATTTACAAATAAGATATATTAAGTTTGAATTTTAGGGATTACTGGATGTCAGTTATACCATGCAACCCCGCCAATTTTCTGTGGGGAAAGAATATCAATTAATGAGTTTTCAAATTTTTGCCAATGCTAAAGTTACATCGTTTGTCTTTTCTACTAAAGGTAAGATATTGGCAAATAGACTTCCTTTTGAAATAGTCGAGCCTAAAGAAAAAAAATATATTCGATCCGAAGTCGACAAAGCTTTTCTAAAATACGACGCTATCATATTTTTCACTGCGGTTTCAGATGCCGTCAGGCTTATCTCCCCAATGCTGGAAGATAAAAATAACGATCCTGCAATAGTCGTGGTCGATGAAAATTCAAAGTATGCTGTATCGCTTATAAATTCTCACAAAGAAATCGTTAACGCTAACTTACTGGCAACTTACGTGGCGGATTTACTGAATTCTGTTGATGTAGTTACAACTCCAACTGAATTAAATTCAAAAATCTCAATAGATCTTTTCCCCAACTATAGGGCTGACGGTTCTCTTTATGAGATCAACAAAAAATTATTGGACCAAGAAACGATATATTACGAAGTCGATAAGCATTCAAGTCCGCCTTTGAAGATTTCAAAATCCAGACAATTTGTTAAAGTATCGCCGGCGGTAAAAAGCCAAAAAGAATCACCGATGCTGATGATAACATCTGATCCTAAATTTAATGCAGATGCTGCCAACGCCCCGGTGGTTCTACGACAGAAAAATCTTACAATGGGTTTAAGTCTGTCAAGTAACGCAAACTATAAACAGTTACTCGCCTTCATAGAAAAGACATTTCATAAATATGGACTGTCATTAAAGGCTTTAAAATCAATAAATGTCAGCGCTAACCGTCAGGACCATCCCGCTATTATGGAATTGTCCCATAAGTTAGATGTTCCGGTTTCATACTACACAGAGGAAGATCTGGAATGGTTGAACTCAAGACCAGGCTTAGCTTCTGAATTATCGGGCGCGCTATCTGCTGAGACATTGGCGATAGCGGAAGAACAATTTCACGCCAAGTACATAATTGATAAGACTAAGTCGAGCGGTATCAATTTAGCCGTAGCTCAAATTGCTTATAAAGGTTCAGTGAATTTAATAGGAATAGGTCCGGGTGATATCGCTTATTTAACACCGAGAGCTATCGATGCCATTCGAAATTCTGATGCGGTAATTGGATACAACGCCTATTTAAATCATATAAGGAATCTCACCAATACAGCCCAATTGATAGAAGATTGGAGTCTTGGCGAAGAAACTGAACGCGTTCAATCGGCGATAGAATTTGCCAAAGCCGGATACACCGCCTCACTGATCTGTTCCGGAGACGCAGGGGTTTACGGTCTGGGTTCGCTTTTCTTTGAGTCACTTGACCAAGCCATTAAAGCCGGTGACACTGAAGATCAGTTCAAAGATATCGATGTAGTTTTAATTCCCGGAATCACCGCCTCTTCAAGCGCTGCCAGCTTATTGGGCGCTCCTTTGGGCAGTGACTTCGCTACTTTAAGTTTGTCCGATCATATAACCAATAAAAAAACAATAAAACAACACATTGATTCTTGTCTGACAACCGATATGGCTTTTGCCATTTATAACCCCAGAGCTTCGAAAAACGATGAACTACTGAAATATTTCATAGATCGGGTTCAAACCGTACGTGGGCCTAATACTTTGGTGTCTATGGTTAGGGACGCCTACAGGAAAAAACAGTACGTCAACACTATACAAATCTCCAAACTTGATATAAACGACATAGATGCCAACACAATTTTGATACTTGGCGGTATCGGAACTAAGCAAGTATTAGGCTATCTTTACACTCCGCACGCCTATGGGCTTTGATATAAAAAGCTGATATTTGTAGATAGATTTTAAAAATTCAACTCTCGGATATTAAATTCTCGACATGTCGAGTTGGTGCGAACGCAGCCATTTATTCAAAATCACTTATTCAAAATTCAACTACCGATCCAAAAGTGCCTTCGAGCCTAATTGAACCACGACGTTAATGTTAGCGATAATGACCCTGATATTGAACGTTTAACCGGCTAAATTCAGCCGCCGCTTAAATTGAATAACTAGACGGATTAAAGTCCTAGCTACGGTAGCTGTAAGGACTTAATTTCCAAAAAGTCCTCAAGCCCGTACTTTCCAAGTTCGCGTCCGTATCCCGATTTCTTATAACCGCCGAAAGGTGCTGTCGGATTAAACATTCCTCCGTTTACTTCGACCTGACCGGTCCTAATTTGTTTAGCCACTTTAATAGCATGATCATTGTCGCTTGACCAAACCGAACCGGAAAGCCCGTAACTTGAATTATTAGCAATTTCGATGGCGTCCTTTTCGTTGTCGTAAGCAATGATTGAAAGTACCGGTCCGAAAATTTCTTCTTGTGCTATTCTCATGTTTTGATCTACCTCAGTAAATACCGTTGGCTTTACATAGTATCCTTTTTCGAGGTGATCCGGCATTTCGTCGCCGCCGGTCAACAATTTTGCACCTTCGTCCTTACCAATCCTTATGTAATCACGAACCCGCTCCTGCTGCTTTTTAAACACAAGCGGTCCTACCCTATTTGCGGGATCAAATGGGCTCCCAATGGCATAGCCCGCAGTTTCTTCGGCCACCCTGTCTTCCACCTCGCTCAGTTTTGCTTTCGGTACAAGCAATCTGGTTTGAGCTATGCAGGTCTGTCCGGAGTTTAGGTAACACCAAAAAAGAGCGTCTGAAATTGCTTTAGCTTCAAGCTCAGCACCATCAAAGACGTCATCCAAAAGAACCGTTGCCGATTTGCCTCCAAGCTCCAAAGCCACTCTAGAACCCACCGGAGTAGAGCCTGTAAAAGAGATCATATCTACATCCGGATGTTTAACCATTGCTTCACCGATTTCGGTCCCCGGACCGGTAACTAAGTTAAACACTCCTGCGGGAAGTCCGACTTCTTCCATAATATCGGCCAAGATATATGCATTTACCGGTGCCAAATCTGCAGGCTTCAGTACAACCGTACAACCTGCGAGAAGTGCGGGAGCGACTTTGGCGGCTATCTGATGCAACGGATAGTTCCATGGTGTAATTGCCGCCACAACTCCGCGCGGTTCTTTTACGACAAGAGAATTTCCTATAGTCTCTTCGAACTCATAGTCGGTGGCTCTGGTAGACATATCCGAAAAAGTCGTTGCCGGAATCGAAACCTGTATAAATTGTGAAAATCCGAGCGGCGTTCCAACTTCTTTTGAAATCGTCTCGGATAACTGATTCATCCTGGCCATTATACCTTCATTTATTCTGAGGAGATATTTTCCACGTTCATCCGCACTGGTGGCAGCCCACGAGTCAAAAGCGGCTCTCGCAGCCTCAACGGCTCTATTTGCATCCTGTGAGGTTCCCCTGGGAACCTTAGCGAAAACTTCTTCGGTATCAGAATCAATTACGTCAATCAGCTCATCTCCGCTGGGTTTGACCCAAGAACCATCAATAAAAAGTCGGTCTCTTATTTCCATTTCAACAAACACTCCTTTGTCATTTTCCGTTAATTATTAGATTAATGCCATTTGACTAAAATTTCAACTCGAAATTGGTAAATTTAAAGTAAATTGCCATAAAACTCAAATATCAAAATCTCAGCCTAAAAAGATCGAACTTTATTAAGCCCCTTAAAAACGATTTTTTTCCGCAACAATACTGGGTCTAACTTTTACATTAACAAGTCCGGTGTTTTTGGTTGGATTGGTTACTGAAAAACTATCCATGCTGTCGCGTTGGAAAACTACGCGACTCTGCATGTCATATAGCCCAAGCGATACTTTAAAAGTTCCGTCCAACAACGGTAAATCCTCCACTTCAAAGCGAATAACCCCGGACTCTTCAAGATCCATCAATGAGAAGAGGTCGTCTTTTTGATAATTTTGAAACACCGTCTCCCCCCGAACCGTATAAATGGAAAAAACAGAAATTAGTTCCTCGGCAATATTTTTTGCCGTATAGCTGAACTCTACAATTAATGTCTCTCCGGTTGACACCGAAACAACCTTTTGACCGAAACGATCTTTGAAATCTACCGACGTAACCTCGATAATTCGTTCTGACTTTAGTTGCGGCGATTTACCTTCTGGCTTTTCTTCTTCTATGACCGGAGCATCAGTAGTTTCACTGCTACTTTCCGTATGAGAGACAGCCGAATGCAGTGCCTCTTCCGTATTGGCATCGGTCACCAATATATCTCGATAACTTCTTATTGACTCCAATGAGTCACCCTGGTATGCCAGATCACCTTTAGACAGTACGGCCGCATAGTCGCATATCTGACGAACCTGATCCGTGTCATGAGTTACCAATATGATTGTTCTGCCTTCTGTTTGAAATTGCTTTATCCTATCCATGCATTTATCTTGAAAAGCCTCATCCCCAACAGCCAACACCTCATCTACCAATAAAATGTCGGGGTCTACATTTACAGCAACTGCGAATCCCAATCTCGCATACATTCCCGAAGAGTAATGCTTTACCTGAGAATCTATAAACTCCGATAACTCGGCAAATTCCACTATAGAATCGAATCTTGAATCAATATCCTTTCTTGTAAAGCCGAGTAACGAGGCATTAAGATAGACATTGTCCCTGCCGGAGAGATCAGGATGAAACCCAGATCCCAATTCAAGCATCGAGGCAAGCCGTCCCCTAACTACAATCTGACCTGTTGTCGGCTGCAAGATTCCGGCGATACATTTCAAAAGAGTCGATTTTCCGGAACCATTACGACCCAACAAACCGGTCGTACTGCCCTCCTTTATTTCAACATTGATATCTTTTAAGGCCCAAAATTCATGATAAGGTACTTTTCCGAAATGAAGTAATCTCTCCTTCAGGGAATTAAATCTTTGGTCCGGCAATCTAAATCTTTTCGAAACTCCTTGAATTGATACAGTGCTCACGATTTAAAGCTCCTCAGCAAAATTAACTTCGAGGCGACTGAAAACCTTTAAGGCAATTATCATTAAAATCAACGATCCGACAAAGATTACCCCCATTACCCCCAAATACCAAACCGTGGAATAATTAGGTAAAATCTGTATATATCTTGCCCCGCTGCCCGAACTAACCCTACCATATAGCACTCTGTCAAAAACCATAACTACAGTGGCAATCGGATCCATCATGTAGGGAATGGTTAAGTGATATCTAGCCAACCCATTAGCCAAATGTCCCGTGAACGAATATACGATCGGAGCCCCAAAGAACCAGCC
>DAIDJA010000091.1 GCA_027451605.1 Acidimicrobiales bacterium | reverse complement strand
GGAAAAGGCATCAGAACCTTATGGCAAAAAGCAGGTATACCTTTCTGTGGCCGATATAGATTCAAAGCTGGCTTATTCAAAAGTAAAGGAGACGAAGAAGGCGATGAAGTTAGCCAAGTTGAATCCCGGCGGAGCCCTTTAGAAATTTCAAAGTCTATAGTGCAAATTGGCACTTGGGCGTTAGCAAGATCATTTTATAACTTCAAAACAGCTTATGGACAGACCAGGAAACAAACTTATCGGCCGCCGCAGGCTTTATCTATGCACTCCCCTGGTAGCAAATTTTGAAAGTTTTTTAGAGAATGTAATTAGAGGCGGAGTAGATATGGTTCAACTTAGGGATAAATCACTGAGTGACAAAGAACTTATTGCAACTGCCCAAGTTGCCAAAAAAGTGTGTAAAGGCTTCAATGTTCCTTTTATAATAAATGACCGTCCTGATATTGCACTTTATGTAGATGCAGATGGAGTACATATAGGACAGGATGACATACCTGCATCACTTTGCAGAAAGATTCTTGGGACAAAAAAAATAGTCGGCCTATCCACTCACGCCAAAGAGGAATTTGATGCCTCAATAAATGAACCAATAGACTATATATCGGCGGGGCCTGTGGTACAAACACCTACTAAACCAGGAAGAATGGGAACGGGAACAGATTACATAAAGTATGTGGCTGCCAAATCCAAGATGCCCTGGTTCTTAACCGGAAATGTCAATCCCGAAACGATATCAGACTACTTAAATTCCGGAGCCAGACGCTTCGTAGTCGTCAGATATCTCACTCAATCAAAGAGCCCCGAACAAGATGCAACAAATCTTGTCAATCTACTCGAATCTTATAGATAAAAGTTTTGGTAGCCAAAAGTACTTTCAGACCATCAATCAAACTTAAATTCCGAGGCGTTGCAACATAAGTTCTCGGTGATAACTGGGATCACCCAGCATCAGCTCGGATGACTTAGCTCGTTTAAAATATAGATGGGCGTCATGTTCCCAAGTAAATCCGATTCCTCCGTGGATTTGGATATTTTCACCGGCGCAATGAAAATAGGCCTCCGAACAAAATGCTTTAGCCAAACTTGAAACTACCGGCAACTCCTCAGAATCCTCTTGCGCGGCCCATGCGGCATAATAAGCCGCAGATCGAGCAGATTCAACTTGAAGAAGCATGTCCGCACACTTATGCTTAATTGCCTGAAACGATCCAATCGGTCGACCGAACTGAATTCGATTTTTTGCGTATTCCACACTCATATCCAGACAAACCTGTGCGCCGCCGAGTTGTTCAGCGGCAAGACATACTGCCGCTAATTGTAGACCCTTCTCCACTGTCGGCCAGGCCCCACCGTCTTTGCCAATAACTTTCGCAGAAACGTTGTTAAATTCAAGCCGAGCCTGTTTTCTGGTCTGATCCATGGTCGAAAGCGGCTGCCTTATCAAACCTTCGGCATCCGAATTTACAGCAAACAATGATATTCCGGCCTCGGATTTACCGACTACCAGTATAAGATCTGCAGTATAGCCGTCAACTACAAAAGACTTATGACCGTTAAGCTTATATCCCTCTCCGGATTTCTCAGCCTTTAGAGTCACACCATCGGCATCAAAGCGCCCGGAATCTTCGGATATTGCCAAGGTTGCCACCTTTTCCCCTGACGCTATCAATGAAAGATATTCCTTTTTGGCTTCGTCGTCGTCACAGGACAGTAAGGTACCCGTCGCCAGCCCAACCGTAGAAAAAAATGGTACGCATGCCAATGTCCTACCTAGTTCTTCAAATATTACCAATAGTTCCACATAACTGAATCCGGACCCTCCATACTCTTCCGGAATTGCTATGCCCTGTAGGCCTAACTGAGTTCCCATCTGTGCCCAAACATCTTTATCGAAACCTTCTTCGGTGTCCATAAGGTCTCTGACTGCTGAAATCGGGGACTTGTCGTCCAAAAACCTCTTTATCGATTTACGCAACTCTTCTTGTTCGTCAGTAAACGCAAAATTCACTTTTCACTCTCCATCTAAAATTTATAATTGAAGTTCAGGCTTTAATTTAAACACTTCAATTCTACTATCAATATTCTCTTCCCAATTTATAGTTTTAAACTTAAATCAGAAATCCAACTTATCTTTTAGGCGCAGAATTCAGTGTTGCCAATTCTAAATTTTATCACCGGCAGAATTTGGAATTCAAATTGGGAATCCGTCAGGTTAACTTATATTCGCTTTAAAGTTACGCCGGCTTCATTGTCGTAACCACCCGGGTACACTTTTATGTCTCGATTAAAGATCGCCTTCATACCCCAAATTAATGCGGATAGCAAATATACTGTTTTATATAGTTTTTAATTTCTGAAATCTCTTTTACCTCACTCTTACCACATGGCACAACCATCATCCTTAAAAATTATCATGAAGAGATCTGCACTTATAACAGTTACTATTGTCATAATTGCCGGATTAATTTTTATTGTGATCAAAGATGCCTCCAAGTCAAAAACTGCTTTAAGGCCGTCGATAACATTTGGAGTTAGCGCCCCAAACATCTCTTTGATTAACTCTTATAATGCTGTAAGCTGTCCCAGTAATTCGGTTTGCTATGCGGTTGGCAGTTCCGTAATCGATCAAACTACGGTAATCGCAAAGACCATGAATTCGGGAAAAACTTGGACTAACTTGACTATCCCCCCGGAAATTACTGAGGCAAACTCAATTGACTGTCCGACCGTAACCGAATGCGCCGTCTCAGCGTATACCTTCTTGGGACTGGCCGGTGAGGTGTTAACGACATTAAACGGTGGCTTGACGTGGACCACGTCAACTTCGCCTCCGCAACATCAAATTCTTTCATCATTAAGTTGCATAAACATCCAATATTGTATGGGTTCGGTAGCGGTTGTAACCGGAGGAAATCTTTTGCTGAGTACCCGAAACTTCGGACAGACATGGACTCAAGTTAATCCAATGGGCAACAATATCGGTCTCTCCCTGAACCCCATAACTTACTGCTACGTAACATCGTTTTGTCTGGTATCGGGAACAGACAGTGTACCAAATTTGAAAATTCACCTTAAGCATAAAGTCAACAATCTTAGAAATTACATCGGATATATAAATTCAGTCGACAATAGAGTTACCTATATGCAGCTACCCGACTATATATCGATAGTCACCTCTATGTCATGCTCCAATATTAAAAGGTGCTTCGCCGTTGGTATGGCAGACAGTACGATCCCTGTTATTTTGGAGACTGACAACTATTTCAAAACATTTAAAACCCTTAAATTACCGAAAAATACGGGATCAGCGGCCAATATTTCATGCAATAAAAGCTTTGACTGTTTGATAAGTGGCGGATATAATTCCAATAATGCAATGGCCTTGGACTTTAACGCCCTTAATGATACCGCAACCACCTTAAATCCGGGGATACCTAACGTACCGGATTTTACCGTTCAGACTTGCGACGTTTCACTAAAATTTTGTATGATAGGCGGATCGAACCAACATCTTACCTTTACGGCATTCGATGACCTTCGACAAATAAAACAAATTGTCAACAATTTTCAATTAAACACTTTTCATTCGACAAAACAGAAATCTTTTAGCACCTATAGAAATATGCTTTTAGTTGGAGATTCAACCGCGACCGTAATGTCCATAGGCTTACAAATGAACCAACTCAATTTCGGCTATGTCATTAACGACGGATCTATAGTCGGGTGCGGACTTGTAACAAATTCTCCCACACGATACACCGGCTCAACTTCTGTAACCACGAGCAACTGTTTTTCATGGCAGCAGGATTATCAACAGTCCGTCCTAAAATCACATCCGTATATTTCTGTTCTTCTGATAGGTCCTTGGGATGTGATTTCTCGCATGGTTAACGGATCATATCAGCACATAGGCGATCCCCAATATAATCAACTGTTTATCTCAAATCTCAAACAGGCAATTTCAATCCTCTCTCAAAATGGTTCCAAAGTGGTAATACTAAATTCACCTTATTTCTATCACGGTCTTATGTCAGACTTAGCCGGATGGCCCCAAGATAATCCCATGAGGGTGGACGCGTTAAACAGCTTAGAAAATCAGGTAGCATCCCAATATTCAAACGTTAGAACCATAAATTACGGAGGACACATATCTTCTACTAATGAGTATTTGAGAGTCGTTAATGGAGTTGACGTGAGAACTCCGGACGGTATTCATTTTACCGACTTGGGGGCGATCTATGAAAGCGAGTGGATTCTAAGCCAAATAAATAAATTGAATTGGAAATCCTCTTATGATAACTCCCAAACCTCAAAACCCAAACGGATAAAATAAATGCTTAACCTTCATTTAAAACAGAAGTCGTCATCTGCAAATGTCTGTGATGCTTTATCCATTTGAAGTGGAAAATCCAATAAAGGGCGATCGGGAGAGCGCAAACGGCTGACGCCAGTAAAATAAACCACCAATAAAGTACAACCGATATCTTAATGTCATACATTTTACTTAATTGGCTTTGGGGGAAGTTATGATATACCAATGTCTTGGCATGTCCGGGGTCAATCAACACCGTCTTACCGGTAGGAAGCGAGTAATTTGCCTCAAAAAGTCCGTCGTTGGTTATTTCAACGTAGGCATTGTGACCAACGTAATTACTGTTAAGGACATAGCCATCGATGAACGGCTTATAAACCAGAGCCGGAATTGTTAGCAACACAATCGGGACTATTAAATATAGCAGATGCCTGTGATGTAGTTTCGGTACGACAATGCTGATAATGATTAAGATGATGCTTCCGATGGCAAACCAAGCGTAAGTTTTATAAAGCCATCCTATTGCCGGTATTATCGTAGGATTAATCCCGATTATGTCAGGTCTTCCTATCGTCCAAGGATCAGGTTTTGCTTCGAGTGCGCCTTTGGTTTCATATCTTCCGTCTGGCAGTTTTTGATACAGATAATGTATGAACATTTCGTTAGAACCCGGAACTTTAAATACCGCTATTTCGCCGACTTTTAACTGTTGATTAGCCGAATTCGGTGGAACTATAACCAAAGCACCCCTAGGTGCGGTTTCTCCCATCGAGGGGGTAGTAACCATAAATAAATGCCCTCCCAAAAGACCGTAGGTCATCCAAGCCAAAAAAGAAATGATCACAAGTATAAATAAAAGTAAAGAATGCCACCAATCCTTTAAAAATTTAACAGTCGAAGAGCGTTTCACGGGATCAACTAAATATACACAAAGCCGCTATCATGGAGCAGTGTCGCTGAAAACGACCCATAATCAGTCTGAAGCTTCCAGGCAACGGTAGCGTGCAAATTAACTATATTGGTTGGAACTACCCCATAAGCATATGCCGTGAAAACAATGTTCCCCAAAGACGAATTTAGATTTTCGGTTAAATCGAGACCACCTACGGCCGCATTTGACGGACACGGTGATGACAATACCGGATAAACGCAGGTTCCATTGGCTGTGTCGCCTATCGTAACACCTATATCATTACAGGGAACAGTAGATGAATTATAAGACTCCAACGTCCAATACGAATTAGAAGAGGCGACTCCCCCCGTGACATTACTTTCATATTGGCTAGCCGTAGAAGAGGCGTACAGGTTCGACACCTGCCCTGAGGTTAACACGGATCCAAAAATAGCGATCTGACCGAGACTTCCCGTAAAATATGGATTTGTCGGACCATCCGGCCAATATTGCGAGGCATTTGACCACCCCAAGTGCCACCAGCCTCCGTAGACTTGGGCGGGTTGCGTACCTCCGAAATATGTTTCATCATTGTTTGAACCGGCGACTAAATTGCCGTCGACATACATATATACGCTTCCCTGAGTTGCTGTAGAACCTGTAACGGTTATGACCGCAAAATGCCATGCATTGTTGGCATAAGTTCCGGGGCTTTTAAGCTCATATATACCGTTAGGATACAGTCCGAATACCAAGTGCCCAGTGTTATCAATCCACAGATGGCGATCCCACTGTGATTGTCCGGAATCTGCCTGAGAATTGGTGAATCCTATAATGGAGCCGTCGGTGGAAGTTTTAAACCAGGCGGCTATGGAAAAACTCTGAGGACCCGGAGATGATATTTGACTTAAGGTTTCACCGAATCCGTTGGTTCCGTTTAAGCCTATTGAATATGAACCCGACAGAGACGTTGGGCCCGGCTGTAAATAGTTCAAATACCCGTCGGCTAAGGCATTGTCATTATTTGTCATATCTGCCAGTTCACTAACCCCGCAACCTGTCGATGAAACACTTGCGGATAAAGGCGTGAGCGACCCGGTATCTGAAATGTTAACACCTGTAGCCACCCCCGTATTTTGCGCCAAGGGATAATCCGAACAGGTAGCCGAATTTGAGACTATGGACCCCGATGTATTCGCTGACGACTGACATAAAGTCCCCCCTATCGTATCTGAAAGCAACAAAGTTCCCGAACTTCCCGAGTCTCCGGCGTTTTGGATCAAAGCATTAAAGCCCGTCATCGCCGACACCACTTTTGAATAGGCGAATAAAGAAAACAGCAAAAAAGACAATATGACCACAAAGGTAAGATAGAATTTCAAAACCCTTATGGCCATATTTAAAGTCCTTGCAAGAATCAACCCTTAGGCTGATCTTTTATAAATTACTACCGTCTGAGTAGCTTAAATCTTAAGCGGCACTCCAGGTAACAGGAAGTGTAGCGGTTAATCCCTGGTCGGCATTGGTAGCCGATGGATCCAAACCGACATTTACGATCACCGTTACCGAAGCTTGTGAGGCTACATTAGATCCCACAGTGACGGGGCCTGCCCCTATCAACGAAGACAGATTATAGGTATTCGACATCGTGGCAGGACACGCCGAACCGGTCGGGCCGCCGTAAAGGCAGTTAAAAACACCGGCGGTGTCGGTCTCGATTTGAATATCGACCTTAGAACAAAATCCCGTAGTGTCGCTTCCTGTCGAAGCCGAGTTAGCTCCCGATCCTACCGGATTACCGGTAACACTACAGTTGGCACCGGGGGTCAAAGCCAAAGTCGCCGCACTCAGAGACCCGGTGTTGGTTAGTACGATAGTATTTGCTGTGACCGTCGCGGGGTTAGT
>DAIDJA010000090.1 GCA_027451605.1 Acidimicrobiales bacterium | reverse complement strand
GGAGCCACCGGTCCTAAGGTGCCCAAATCAAGAGAAATTGATCCGAAAGTGGAAGAACTTAGGCCATTGGAATAATCCAATTCAAAAGGATAATTTCCAGCAGCCGGAAAATACATTGATATAGTATCAGTTACATCCGTACCGTTAATCTTCCAAATGGGATAAGAAGTCCAAATCGTACCTTGCCCCACTATGATATTGCCCATAGAGTCTGCGGTGACACATACGGTAGGTGACGGACATGAAATTGAGGTCAGGGGATTTGTCGAATAAGTAGTGTATAAAGTCCAACTTGACCCGTTGTAGTTGTCTGAGTTGCCCTTAGTGTCAGAAGCATTACAATCGACAGGCGACAAGCAGGATACAGAGGTAAATTCGATCCCATTTTCATTTGTAGTACCTGTTTGAGTCCAAGCCGAACCGCTAAAGGAATATGCATTTCCTTTGGTATCAACTGCCATACAGAAGCTTGATGAAGTACATGAGATTGAATTCAGCGGATTTGTGTCAATCGACGGTAAAAATGACCAAGCGGTGGTATTTTTTGAGATATAGGCATTGCCTCTATTGTCAACTGCCATACAGAAGCTTGATGAAGTACATGATACAGAAGTAATTGTTGGTGAACCGTATTCTGCGACACTGTGATACGTCGAATTAATCATTCCCTGTGACAAAGAGCCGATATTGGCAACGGATGTACCTGCGACGCTGGGATAAGATCCGGAAGCGGAGTTACCGAAAGCCAAATTAAACGAACCCTCGGAATTAACGGTAAGGTCTACTTTGCCGGGATAGGGAACATTTATTGAAGATGACATGGCTGTCTGATAATTTGATAACTCTTGATTTGAAATGCCCGGATTCAGGTTGTGGTTGCTGATCGCATCAGTTATTTGCAGCCCGTTCGAATAAGATATTTCTCCGTTTTTATCAACACTCAAACAGTTAAAGTATGTAGCACAGGCTACCGAATTAATGTCGGAGAAATCACCTATTGAATTGTCTAGTGTTTTCGGAATCGAATTACCGGCATCATTATTCATAACTGCTTCGATAGAGCCGTCATTATTGGAACTAATACACGAATACAACAGATCCGGGTTCGAGTATCCCGCCTGACAGTAAATTGAAGTAAGTTCACGACCCGAAACAATTGTATTGTAACTTATTACGGTTTTGGTAGATTCATCATAGCTGATAAAACCCCCCATTATGTCCACGATACCGCAAAAACTTGCTGAAATGCAACTTATCGAACTTAGCCCATTCGTATCTCCGGTCATACTAACCGTCCAGCTACTTCCGTTATAGATAGCCACGTTTCCTTTATTGTCAACTGCGGTGCAGATATCAGTCAATCCCGATATGACACATGAGATTGAAGTGAGTTGGTTACCCGAATCTACCGGTGTCCAACCTCCTTTGGGCTCAGTTGAATCAAATGAGGTACCGTTCCAACCCTCCCAAGCTGAACCGTCATAATAAAATGCATAGCCACTGTTGTCAACCGTCATACACTGTTGTGTGGCAGTTGATGCAGTACGACAAGAAACAGAATTAAGTGTATTTGTATCTCCGGTTGCAGTTGAAGTCCAGTTCATGCCATCCCAACTGTAATAAGCCTCCCCATTTGTTCCCACTGCCATACAAAACGGAGCTGACACACAAGATATCGATGTTAATGGACCGAGAGCCCCAATATCATATTTTTGCCAACTCCAGTTCGCTCCCCCATAAGTTCCCAGATAGGCATTGCCGTTTGAATCAACCACTACGCAACTCGTAGTCGATAAACATGATACAGAATTCAATGAATCAGATGCTACAGAGGAAACGGGATTCCATGTTGAGTCCATGGAAGGAGGTGACAGTGTCATCACCTGCCCACTATCATCAAATAACATACATGATAGCGGATTAGTATTAGTCCCGGACGTAAAGGGCATACATGAAACTGCAGCAATTTGATTGTTTGGGTCAGCTGCTGTCACCGCCATCTGTGTGGAGCCTGTTAAAACAACATTGCCCTTGCTGTCGGCTGCCACACAATAGTTGACATCATAGCAGTCAACTCCGGTCAGATAATTCGAAGGGTCAACTGCTACAATTTTGGAGATGGATCCCAGCGGTTCCCAGGAAGTTCCGTTCCATCCATCAAAATTTGACCCATTGTTCGTTTCATACAAATAACCGCTGCTGTCCACCAGTCCACAAAACATCGAAGTATTTGCATAGCATGAAACTGCGGTGAAGCCCTGTCCCGTTGTGTCAACAGGATTGACGGATGCCGGATTCCATGTCGATGAACTGTAGGTATATACATAGCCCGTATCATCTACTGCCACACATGTTCTACTTGAAGTTATTACAACACAGGATACTCCCGTTAGACCACTTCGTGCATCAATATTATGGGGACTGCTTGTCCCAAAATTATGACTTGAATCGGACACTTTCCAGGATACCGAAGAAATTGAAAGTGGCGAATACGTTTCATCCTCATTTAATTCATATGCATATCCAGAGTTATCCACTGCCACACAAGAAAAGTTGTCTCCGGATTTGCTGGAATAAGGATTGCATGATAAGGAGGTGAGTTCCGTGGCACTTTGCCCTCCGACGGATATTTGTGTTCCTATGCCCGTTCCCTTCAAAATTTGTAACTGTTTTGGAAATATAGCCGAAATACCAATTTCAAATACTTCTCCCCTGTTATCTCCCGTAACACAAATTACTTCAAAGTTTTGCGTCATTTGACAAGAAATCGAAGTTAAGGAATAACCCGGATCAACTGCCACGGGTTGCCAAGAATTATAGTTGCTTGACATAACATCGCCGATTGAGTCGGTTGCAAAACAATCATAGCCATAATTATTAAAAAAGTCGTATTGTATGCAGGAGCTTGATTCAAAACCTATTCCCGAACTTGATAGCTCCTGGCAACTCCCGGATTGCGAAGGAACAACATCTGTAAAGCCGTTATAGGGTGGAACTGTATTTGAACATTCAGAATTACTTGACGGATTAAAGTTAATATTCGGATACTGTTTTGTATAAAGGGGATTTGAATCAACAGGGTCAAGTGAATTCACACCGGAAGGTACCTGATAAAAGCCCGCAGTGACGGGACCAATTGTTATCGGAGTCTCAAACGGGGCCGGTGTAGAAGATACTGCAATTGAGTTAACCGGAACGCTGGGATTTGGAAGCCCGGAAGCATTCGATATGGATATATCGGAAATGCTCTGGGAACTCCCGGCAATAGATGACAGGTCAAGGCTACCTATTTCAGAACATTTCGAGCAGTTATCGGCTTCGGTTGCATATAAGGTGGTTCCCCCGTTGGCAATTACTACATCATAAGCATTGCCCGAACCCGCATCAGTTGTCGTCCAAATTACCGGGTTAACAGCCTCTGTGGATAAGTTAACTTCCAATAAGGCATTAGCTGATGAAGATTGTCCGAGGTAAGCGATATTGTTAAGAATCGAAATTGAAGTCGAATTGGAAGTCGATGGAAGAGATATTGCAGTCAAGAACTGCCCTGTGGATATTGAAAATGGCGTTAATGACTTGGTGGTTGTTGCATTATTTACGATCCATATGGTAGAAGAATCCGTTGAAAAAGCCAAAGCATCGGGACTGTACAAGGTACCTGGATAGCTATTGGAGGTTTCATTGGCTATGTCAACCAGTGTAATCGAATTGTTTCCTGTGCCTATACTTGCGGCATATTGTCCGTTACCACTAATTACCACCATGCTGGGAGTTGATCCCACTCCAAGGGGATATGCCTTAATAAATGAAAGACCTCCGGTATTTTGATCAACGGAATACTGATATAACGCCGGCATATAGTTGTTAGACGAGGTACCGGTTTGATCTACTATAAATAAGTTTCCATTTGGGGCAAATGCCACGGATACCGGATCACCTATTGAAGACTCTTCGGTCGAATGCATTGTCGGAGTCACAGTATTGGCTCCGGTAAAAACCTGAACATTGCCAGAATTTGCCATACCCAATGCTACGGCAGTACTACCGTCCGGACTAATTGCAACACTTGTTGGACCTGTCACAGAATAGTAATTAAGAACATATCCGGTTATGGCATTTATCTGAGCTACGTAATTATTACTTTGACTCGTAAACCAAATTGATTGAATAACAGAAGATGAAGCCCTGACTGAATTTACCGAAATCACTGATAACATAACCGAAAGTAGTAGTAAAACGGTCAATGCGACCCGCTTTAATTCCCCTTTGACTGAATTTAGAAACCTATATATATATATATATATATAGGTAAGTCATATCTCTCCACTTTATGAATTATCATAATTCCCACTTTATTAACCAATCTTGAATGCAAGAACTAATTTATTATCGGCAAATATCGCAATATTCTTAAATATTTCTAAATTTCATCGACAAAGAGAAAGGTCGATGGATTAAAAATGGTTGATATTGGTCGGAAACCGACGGATCTGTTAAACAAATTTAACGATAGTAATCTGCCCAGCCAATCCTTAGCTACGCTTTGGATTTCGGCTGAAGCATTAATTAAACTTTTATAAATTTAAGAACTATAAGAATGCTCTAAATCATGGGCAGAGACCGGTTTGGAAAACAGGAAACCCTGTGCCATATCGCACCCCAGATCCGTTAATATATCTAGCTCCAATTTAGTCTCAACACCTTCGGCTACTACTTCTAAGCCCAAAGAGTGTGAAAGGTCAATTACAGTTTTAACAATTATGCTGTCTTCCGGCCTTTCGCTCAAGACCGAAACGAAGGACTTGTCTATCTTTAAAATGTCAAACGGGAAACTTCTCAGGTAAGTTAGAGAGGAAAAACCGGTTCCAAAATCATCTACGGCGAGCTTAATGCCCATTGCTCTCAATTGATTAAAAACCTCGAGTGCTTTCATATGATCTTCCATCTGAGCTCCTTCGGTTATCTCCAAGACCAATTGATTAGGAGAGAGGTTAGATTCTGAAAGCGCCTCTTCAACTGTTTTTATTAGGTTGGGTTCGTCAATTTGTTTGGCGGACAAATTGACCTCAACTACACTGTTTAATCTGTCTTCATAATCAAACGGTTGAAGCAATTCATCTGAAGTTACCCACCTATCCATTGTCTTGCATGCTTCTTTTAATACGAATTCTCCAATCGGAATGATCAAACCGGTGTCTTCGGCGGTTTTAATGAATGAGTCAGGCATGATGAGTCCCTTTGTCGGATGTTGCCACCTGATTAAAGCCTCCACCCCGACCGTTTTAAGAGACGGTAACCCTATCAACGGCTGAAAGTATACCTTTAACTCATCTTTTTCGATCGCAGAATGTAAGAGCATTTCAAAAGCCGTAGACTGAACAATCTTTTCCTTAAGCAATTCATTGAATAGTTCAAATCTATGTCCCCCTTTGCGTTTGGCTTCAAACATGGCAGTATCCGCATTGGAAATGAGCGTATTTGCATCGTAACCGGCCTCAGCATTTGAAGCGATACCAATTGAAAGTGAGCTATATACTTTATTGTCGTCAAATTCTATGGGTCGACCAAATGCCCCGATTATTCTTGCGGCCATCTTTACGGCCTTTTGAATGATATTTTTCCCGCTCATCGATAAGATGAACTCATCTCCGCCAAATCTTGCTAAAAATTGATTCGGCCCCAGACAATTTTTAATCCTGGAAGATACCAATTCAATGACCTTATCTCCCGCCTCATGTCCAAGGGAGTCATTAATCCCCTTAAAGCGATCAACATCAATGAAAAGTACAGCCGTATCAATACCTTTTGACTGGTGTTCAATCATATCGACGTTGAGCTGATAGGCAAACAATTTTCGCGAAGGCAACCCGGTTAGTTGATCGTGAAGATATACTGCTTCGAGTTGGTTTTGATTAATCTTGTGGCTGGTATTGTCCTGAATCCATACACAATACCTTTTCCCGTTGCTAAATACATTACCGTCTTGAGAAGGGACAATTCTCATATCACAAGTCAGTTTTTCGCTATTTTTATCCTTTAAAATAACTTCAACGACTTCTGCCATCACGTCTTTGGCGATACTTTCGGGCCACTGGCTTATTTCATTTTCGCTTCCGCGTAATTTGTCCAAAATTGACGTTGCTACCTCAGGAGTGGCTGCAAAGTCAATTAGCATTAAAGGTCCGCTTTCAAGTCCGGAACCGTCAGTAAATTTTTCATCAAATACGGAATTCGACATTATGATTTGGCCTTTAGAATCGACTAATACGAAAGCGTCAATGGAACTGTCTAAAATATTTCCATAGTACATACCCAGGAATAACAGCTGATCATTGGCCTGACTTAAGTTGGTGAAAGACTTTGCCTCAATTTCAATGTTATGAGAATAACTATTTAACATACTTCGGCTATATGCGAGCAAATACCTTGTCCTGTTATTTAAAGTAAAACCTAAAATTACATAGTGATTCTTTTTCAACTCCGAAATTAATATCCTCATGCAGTCGCCTGCATTGGAGATATCACATGAATCAACTCCTTTGTCGCCAATCGACAGTACCGATTTCATAAATACATCGGGAAAATAGCCGGATTTATTGCCCTGTGATTTTATGCCCTGTGATTTTAAAAGGCCGAAGAACTTTAGAGCTCTGTCATTTAGATTAAAGACACCAAGTGCATTGTCTAGGGTAAAGGTGATCATTTCGAACTTTAAAGACTTATTTTTATGTCAGATACTTATTAATTTACTGATGATGGTTAGGTTATTAGTCTTAGTATAAATACTATACTAATTCTTACGAAATAGGCAAACCTATTTCCGATTTAATTTTCAATTGTGAAATATATTACCCGTTATGGCTGGTAAATTTAACTTTGATAATTGAATTTAACTTTAAATCGTTTTGCCGGTTTAAATATCACCATAAATGGAAATTACCGCAATTAAGTCGATTTAACCGGTCAAAGTTTAAGTTCTTTTCATGGTATAAAATTAGTTCCGGTAAATCCATAGAAATCGAGGCAGCTTAGTTGGACTAAAGACTACGAGCTATCTCTTTTTCTTCAAAAGTCTCGATGATATCCCCGGGTTTTAAATCCTGGAAATCAG
>DAIDJA010000089.1:2666-7143 GCA_027451605.1 Acidimicrobiales bacterium | reverse complement strand
AACCAATAAAACCGATCGCAATTTTGGATGGTATGCGAATGGGGTTTAACCGAGTTCCCCTCTATTCTATAGTTTTTCATTGCAGGGCAACCGGGGGTATCCTAAAGATGCATCCGCTTGAATGTCTTGATGTGGGGTGGTTTCCGAAAAATCGGTTGCCGGACCCACTTGCCGGTGGAGGATCGTGGACCGATTTGGCCTTTTCCGCCATCGAAGGAAGCCATGATAAGGTATATTTTGACCCCGTTAGAGCTGATATTTGGGATAAAGGGTAACAACTCATATATTTCATGGAATTAAGTAAAGTGGGACGCAGTGGATAATGCTATAAAAGAATTAAAAGAGGTCGCTCAAAATACAGTCAAAGAAGTAAATTTACTTCTTCCGCAGCTTTCGCAAAATGCACTTCCTTTGACTGTCGAAGATCTTGAACTCATAATACGAGACGTTAACACTCATTTATTGGTTTGTGTCAAAAATGAAAAGATAATAGGAATGCTCACCTTGACCACATCCAGGATTCCTACGGGGATTAAGTCAATGATTGAAGACGTGGTGGTGGATGTTGAGTACAGAAAGTTTGGGATAGCTCGAGATTTAGTTGATTTTGCGTTAAACATTGCTAAGGAGTTAGGATCAAAATCGGTTGAATTGACTTCTCGTCCGAGTAGGGAAGCCGCAAACAAGCTGTACGTAACAATTGGTTTTAAGATTCGTGAGACAAATGTTTATCGGTATACATTTGACTGATTAATTTTGAATGGATTCATAGTAACTTGAGTAAAAGCGCATATTAGCCCTAATAAAAGTTAACCCGCCGAATAACATTTGTAATTAAGATTAGATATTGTTAGATTAAGTAAATAAAAGAAAGAAGAAATTAGATGACAGACAGCATCACGATTGTAGATAACAGGACCGGTGAGTCACGTGAAATACCAATTGAAAACGGCGGAGTTGCGGCATCAGAGTGGCAGAAACTATTGCCGGGGATATGGTTTTATGATCCGGGGTTTACATCGACAGCGGAGTGTTCGTCCTCGATTACCTATTTGGACGGAGATAACGGCGTATTGAGATACAGGGGTTATCCGATTGAACAGCTTGCCGAAAAGTCAAATTATTTGGAAGTCTCATATCTTTTGATTAACGGAGATTTGCCGACTTCGGCGCAATTTAGTGAATGGGAACATGAAATTACGCACCATACTTTTATTCACGAAAATATGCGCAAAAGGTTCTTGGAAGGCTTCCACTACGATGCGCACCCCATGGGAATATTGGTATCGGCAGTAGCCGCACTTTCCACCTTTTATCTAGATGCAAAAGATATCTTTAACGAAGAGTCGCGTTCAAAACAAGTCATACGACTTATCGCCAAGATGCCTACTCTTGCGGCTGCGGCACATAGATTTAGCGTTGGGATGCCGTTCGTATATCCGGATAACAACCTAAAGTTTGCCGCTAACTTCCTATCGATGATGTGGAAAACCGGAGAATTTAGGCTTGAACCCGATCCCGTACTTACCCGTGCTTTGGATCTTTTGTTTATTTTGCATGCCGATCACGAACAAAATTGTTCGACGACGGCAATGCGAGTAGTCGGATCATCGCATGCCGATCCCTACTCGGCGTGTGCGGCGGCGTGTGCGGCACTTTACGGACCGAGACACGGAGGGGCCAATGAGGCAGTGATCAGGATGTTGACGTCAATCGGATCAATCGACAATGTGGACGCCTTTGTCAAAGAAGTAAAGGAAGGACATGGAAGGCTTCAGGGCTTCGGTCACCGGGTCTACAAAAATTACGACCCTCGAGCAAAGATTATAAAGAGGGCGGCTGATGACGTCTTTAAGATTACGGGGAAGAATCCTCTATTGGACGTAGCGTTAAAATTAGAAGAAGTTGCACTAAACGACGAATATTTTATTTCGCGTAAACTTTACCCAAACGTGGATTTTTATTCGGGATTAATTTATCAGGCAATGGGTTTCCCCCTTGAAATGTTCCCGGTACTTTTTGCCATACCCAGAACCTCCGGATGGTTGGCTCACTGGCTTGAAATGTTAGGGCAGGATGCAAAAATAGCAAGACCTAGGCAGTTATATATTGGCACTGAGCCGAGAGATTATATCGCGATGGAAGAGCGAAAATAAACTACACGGGTTGTATAACCGTAGTATTTAATAATTGTTTTTAGATTTCCCCCGGTGATATTGCCGGGGGAATATCTTTTTTGATTCTTACCAAACCTTCTTGGGCAACCGAGCATACAATTTGCTTTTCTCTGGTGAAGATCGACCCCATGGCGAGTCCCCTTGCACCAAAGGCTGCCGGGGAGTGCTGGTCGAACAGTAGCCACTGATCTATCCTAAATCTTTTATGAAACCACATGCAGTGATCTATGCTGGCTCCCATGAATCTGGGGTCGTCCCATCTGATTTTATGGGGGAGAAGAATTGAATCAAACAATGTCATATCCGAAGCATAAGCTAAGATACAGGAGTGTAGAAGCTGATCGTCAGACAATTCGCCATCTGCACGAAGCCAAAGTTGCTGTCTCGGCTCGCGCGGACCTCCTTCTTTATTCCACGGGAGTTCGCCGATAAAACGTTGATCAATCGGAAGAGGCCGTTTTAGGAAGTCTCCAAGTTGGTCTGCCCATGGTTCGAGCCTCTGCCTTAATGTTTGCAAAGTTTCCGGTTCCGGAACTTCGGGCATTTCGATTTCGTGTTCCAATCCGGATTCTTCTACGTGAAAAGATGTCGACATGTTAAATATTGCCTTTCCGTGTTGAATAGCAACGACACGCCGGGTAGCAAAAGATCTTCCGTCTCGGATTCTGTCTACCTCATAGAGAATGGGTATGTTGGGGTCACCTGGCCTGAGGAAATAAGCATGAAGTGAATGAACGAGCCCGGTTGAGACGGTACGACCCGCCGCCATCAGAGCCTGCGCACATACCTGCCCGCCGAAGACTCGCTGTCTTTCAATCGGGGGTGAAAATCCTCTGAAGATATTTTCTTCGATAACTTCCAGATCCAAGATATTTAATAATGAGTCAAGTGCTTCAGTCATATCATTTGAGCCTAGTATAAGTTTCGGAGCTGTAATTAAAATTTTAAAAAACGAGATTCACCTTGTATCGATAGCAATTTGTTTACGGACTCTGTAAATCCCACATGCTAAAATGATAAATTTTAAGCAATACTTTTCTATAATTTACATAGAGTTAGAATTTAAGTGAATAATCGGATCCTTTGTAGGATCAGGATCTAAAATTCAATTTTAAATTGGGTTTTGAAAATTATTTATCTGTTTACCGAAAGTGTTTAAATATGGAAAAGACGGTTAAACTTGCGGAGGGAATTTATAGAATTCCTACTGTTCTGTCATATGCAGTTAATTCATATGCATTGATTGACGATGACTCAAAGGTAGTACTGATAGATGCCGGTCTAAAAGGGTCGACAAAGAAGCTCGTCGCTGCCCTAGAATCGATAGGTAAAACTCCCGAAGATGTCAAGACTATACTTTTGACCCATGCCCACAGCGATCACATGGGCGGGGTAAATAATTTCAATTCCAAAAGCCATTCGCCGGTATGTATTCATATAGACGATGAGAAATTTGCAGTAAATGGTATGGCTCCCAAGCCACAAAATCCGTTAGCCAAGGTATTTAACCTGTTTGACCGAAATATGGAAAAAGTGGCAATCGACTCCACCTTTAAAGACGATGAAGTTCTTAATTTTCGGGACGGTCTTTCGGTGATTCACACACCGGGTCACACTCCCGGTCATGCATCATTTTATGATAAAAAGACCGGAACTTTGATTACCGGAGACGCCCTTTTTAACATGAGGGACAAGATATCATTTTCGGTTCGCCTGTTTTGCAGTGATTTCAAACTGTCGAAGGTTTCGGTTCAGAGACTGGGAGATTTGGAAGTTGAGAATATCGGATTTATGCACGGTAGGGAGATATTAAATGATGCACAATCGTTGCTAAGGACATTTTTAAAGAGCAAACTGTAAAATAACTTGATTTATGTGAGAGATTTGGTTATTCAAAAATTGTAACGATATGCCATTATAGAAGGACTTTTGGTTACGGGCATTTTTTGCTGACTTAAGACTGAAGTTAAACCTGACGATAATCCGACTTTAGTTTATGATAAGTTCGGCATCCGGTAGTTCCGGAGTTTTGCCGGTTTCCAATAATTGCTAAAGGATATTTCGTAAAGTCGGCTAGATGCCTTTCGTCAAGTGGTCCTACCGGAGTTCGGAAACCTCTATTTTGGGTGTGGTATTTCACAAAATCATCGCCGATAGACTTTGGCTTATTCTTTATTGCATCTTAAATGTCTATAGGGAAATGGCTTATTTTGGCTAAAATCGACATAAAGTGAAAAATTTGCCTAATTTTAAAAAATATAAGCTTTATCCTTTTAAAAATATAATCTTATTTTTTAAAA
>DAIDJA010000089.1:0-2656 GCA_027451605.1 Acidimicrobiales bacterium | reverse complement strand
CGTCGTACTTGCGATTTTTTTAGTACAATTATTATATGGTATCTCAGCTGTTCAAAGTAATACCGACCCAAAATTGCGATGGTTAATAGATTAATTAAGTTTTTAAGATCAAAACAAGGGGCTACTCTTATGAAGTATGCCGCTTCATCAGTCATTACAACGGTTTTAACCTGGGTAATTATAATATTAACCTTCGACGTATTAAAAATACTGTCTGCGGGAGCCAGTTCATTCGTCGCGTCGGCCTGTATGATCCCACCGTCATATTATCTAAATCGTAAATGGGCATGGGGTAAAAGCGGTAAGTCTCATCTTTGGAAAGAAATTGTTCCTTTTTGGGTAATTGCTTTGACCGGGTTGGCATTGGCAACGATCAGCGGTGAATATGCGGCAATTTTTGCCCATCATTTAACTAAGTCCAGAAATGTCGCCACACTTTTTGTGGGTGCGGCTAATTTTATGAGCTACGGAATCCTTTGGTCGATAAGGTTCGTTATTTTAAATAAGTTACTGTTCAAAGTAACCCATCACGAACACAATAATCATGAATTGGTCAACGGCCGCATCGGTTAATGTAGCCTGAAGTGTTTAATGTTGATGATGATCAAATTGGTTCGTGAATGATCGTTAAATCTTCCGACTTTCGGTTGCTTATTTTATTTGTCTCAAAATTTAAAAAGTACGATTAGATTCGCTTTACTTTTTTTAAAACAATCCACCCGTATATCAAGATTAAACCAAGCCCTTCAAGAATTATCGGCGGATCATCACCGTATCTGTCGAAGGGTGTCAAGTGGTCAATAAGCCCTAAGTTTGCATAGGTTAAAGCGGGAATTCCAAGTTTGGAGATATTAATTATGTTGCCGTCTGGATTTACCGCCACGCTATATCCGGTCGGAGATGTCATTAAAATAAACCGGTCTGTTTCAACTGCCCGTATTTTGAGCGCTCCCAATTCTTCTTGCGGCATTTGAGATCCCTTATATGATGCCGTATTTGTGGGTACAAATAGCACCTGAGCACCTTTTTTGATGTCAGCGTAAGCCCTGTTGTCAAAGAACACCTCGAAGGAAATCATTATTCCTATTTTGCCATGAGGCGAAATAAGCTCACCCGGTTTCGTTCCGGCAATCGCATTTTTTGGGACCAAATTTACATTACCAAAGTGTTGAAAAAATGATCGGTATGGAACATATTCACCGAAAGGCACCCTATGGACTTTGAGATAAGAGCCTATGATCGTCCCGTTCGGATTAATTAGTACCGCCAAATTTAGAAATTGTGAGTTGGGTGCCGGCTGAGTAACTCCGACTAACATAGTGGCGTTATATTTCCGGGCAATTCCGGAAATAACAGTATATTGGTAGGATTGATTAAACGGTCCGCTAACGGCAACTGTGTCTTCCGGCCACAGAATGAAGCTGATGCTTTTGTTTATATTATCGGTTTCAATTACTTGGTTTTCAAAAACTTGCTGTTGATCTCCGTTTATAACCGCTCTGAGGCCGGTCTTGCCACCACCTTGAACGGCTACTGCTTTAAAGTAATTTCGTCCGTTAGTTTGATTTGTCGCAATTAAAAGTTCGCTGCCGGCGATTATTAATAGAAGAGCTATTATACCGGTAAATACGGTCTTCATAAGGTTTTGATTGTGGTTCGCCCTATTATGGGCGAAAGTCCTTAGAAGCATCTTGGCGATTACGGAAGAAGACACTACCAAAAAAAATACGATCGCCGGTTCGCCCCCGATAATTGAAAAGTTTTTGAAAAATGAATCAGCTTGGCTTATTGCCAGACCGTCGATCGGAAGTCCTCCGAATGGAAATCTGCTCCTGATTGAGTCAATTAGCGAAAATGCGAGTCCCACTGAAATTGACCGAAACATTACTCCTCTATTTTTTGTAAAACGCATTGGGATTAAAGCGCAAGAAGCTCCAAAGAGAGCGGCATCATAAATTACGACAACCAGAAAACCGGGAAAGCTGAATCCGGTGATCCAGAACAGCGACACTAAGTATTGGCAGATACCGCATACAAAACCCACAAAAAACCTTAGTCTCGGCCGTTGATCCTCCAAAAGCATCAACAAAAGCACTAGGGCGATCGGCGCCAATTCCCATATCCTAAAAGGTGGTTGCGAGAATGCAAGTGCAATTCCGCTCGCTACAGGTATTGCCAGGTGAGTTGAAAATTTGGATTTAAGAAATTTGGTTTTTGGCACTTTATCTAAGCTGAATTAATTCCGTTTGACAGTAGTTCCGATGCAGCTTGGGCTCCTGCCAGGATTCTGTCGCTTAAGCCCACTCCACCCAAGATCGAACCCGCAAGTCTTATTTTGCCCAATGCGGATATTTTTCGCCTGATAACTTTGGCTTTTTGTAGGTGATTGACTCCATATTGGCTGAACGCGTTGTGATAATATACGACCTGCGAGTCAATTGGGTCAAGTTTCAATCCCAAAATATTATTCAATTCGTTTAAAGTTTCACTTATGAGTTCGTCTCTGCCAATTAAAAGATGCCGTTGATTTGAAATATTCCCTACCGCTACTCTAATTACGGCAGTATTTTCGTCTCGCATTGTTTTCCACTTGTTGGACAGGAATGTAATAGCCGTAGTCATCGAATTGAGACTTCTTGGAATCAATATACCGCGC
>DAIDJA010000088.1 GCA_027451605.1 Acidimicrobiales bacterium | reverse complement strand
TTATCAGGCAGTCAAATCAATATATCCATAATCAGGTACGTTTATCTAAATGGGAGATAGTATTTTATGATGACTCTGCAGCTTGGAGCAACCTCATTCCAATTTCAGTTTTTCATATTCAAAAATATGACCTTTTAAAAGTTCCCGTTTCAGCATCCTCTACAATAAATGGTTTAATTTCAACAGTTTTTAGCTTCTCAACTTCAGTATCTAAGATCAAAAATATATTAGAGAATTTGAATTCAGCCGATTCCGCCGTGATAGGAGCAGAAAATGATCCCCATCTAAACTTTGATCTGGTTAAGGATCTGCTTTTAGGACTTAAGATCGGCCTTGAAGAACTAAATTTGAGTCCTGTAGCCGAAAGACATATCACGGACAAAATAAAATCAACGGTTAATTTTATAGACCAAGCAGTCGGAGAGTTAAACTGACAAACATTATCCTCTCAGCGGAAATTGTAAAAGATCATCCGTACATAAAAGTTAATGCAATCTGACTATTTTCATCCTTAGTGTCCTTATTTAAACCCATCACCGACGAATATTAGAAAATTGTCCGGTTACTTACCGAGATGCCACAAATGCATTTTGATATTTAATCTCCCCGGCATCAAGAACGCAATCTAAAAATAGCTCAAGAACTTGCAGGAATATTGGCAGCTTGTACTGATTGTTTTGAAGTTTTAATATATCTAAAGCTGTCTTTTGTAAAACTACATAGTGATGTTAATCCTACTAAGTATTCCTTTGTTTCTAAGAACTGGCTTTTGGAACCGTGATGGCGGGAGGCGGATTATTCATTAGATATGACATCAAATTTCTCACAATCGGTGCGGCACCTAAATCGCCGTAACCTCCCTGTTCAACAACCGCCGATATTACATATTTAGGCGAATTTGTAGGTCCGAATGCAACAAACAACGAATCGGGTTCGACGTGATTAGTTTGTGCGGTTCCGGTTTTACCGGCTAATGGAAATTGCGATAGTGGGAAATTCTGAAATATTCCGTAGGCAGTTCCGTATGGTTGGTCAATAGCATTTGTGAAACCCTGTAATAGCGTATTTCTCGTTGTCGAAGGTAGCGGAACTGTGGCTTCTATCTTATTTTGAACAGTCTGAACTTGGGTTCCGTCAGCGTTGGCAATCTCGGCAACTATTTGTGGTTGATACCTGTTGCCACCGTTAGCTAAAGTTGCATATGCATCAGCCAACTGAATCGGCGTAATTACCGTTTCTCCCTGTCCGAAAGCCATTTCAATATTATCGCCGGCGTACCAATGATAGTTAGGAAAAGCAGTGGGTGCCATTTGGTGAAGCTTCAGGCGTTCCTGCGGAGAGTCAACTCTACCTGCTGATTCATAGGGAAGATTTATACCTGTAAGCTGACCAAAACCATACTTTGCGGCGTAATCTTGAATCGGAGTCTGACCATACTTATTACGATTGATCCAAAAATCATAACCTAGGGTATAGAAGAATACGTCATCGGAAGCCCCAATGGCCTTTGTAATGTTCAAATATCCCAAGGCTTCATGAGCTGCGTTATGATAGCTACACTTACCGCTACATGGCTGCGGAATGGTAAAAGTACCCGTATCGTCAAATTGTGTATAAGGCGAAATTAACCCCGAATTCAATGCCGCAGTAGCCGTTGCCAATTTGAAGGTTGATCCCGGAATGTACTCACCCGAAATTGCTCTATTTAAAAGAGGTTCATGATTAGCCGCAGATGTAATTGCCTGATAATTAGCCTGAGATATTCCTCCAATCCAAAGTGCAGGGTTGTACGTTGGATAAGACGCCATTGCCAATATGTGTCCGTTATTCGGATCCATGACTACAACCGCTCCTGCCGTAGCCGGCGGATGAAGACCCGTGGTTGAATCTATCGAACTTCTCAGTGACTGTATCTGATTGGCGAGATCTTGTTCTGCCTGTTGCTGTAGAGATGCATCTATGGGAAGAATAATATCTTTACCGGGGATCGCCGGCTTCCGCGAGAGAATTTTTACCGGCTGATTAAGTGAATTAACCTCATATTCAATCTGCCCGGGCGTACCCTGAAGCTCCTTTTCATAGGTAAGTTCAACCCCCGCCTGCCCCACTTGAGAAGTCGGACTATATCCTTTGTACTGTGGTTCCTTCAGTTCTGTTCCGGTAATATTTCCGACATAACCCAAAACCTGAGCCAGTAGATCGCCATAGGGATAATAGCGTTGGGTGGTAAGTACGACTTGAACCCCGGGCAGCTGAGCTTGATCCTGTTCTATCAAAGCTGCGGTCTGAACGGATACATCCGTCTTAATCGGTACGGGCTGATAAATTGAATAGTTTACGTTGCTAAGTGCCGAATATATAGCCTGAGGCGTCATGGACAATATCGCCGCAAGGTTTCCCACCACTGACGGATTGGACTTTGCAACCTGTCTGCTAAGCGTTACCTCTTCAACGACCTGATTCCCAACAAGGAGATTACCATTTCTGTCATAGATGAGGCCACGAACCGGAGGGATGGGCACGACTCTGACGGTGTCAACGTTTACTGCCTTTTTGTATTGCTTTACATTTAGTACCTGAACAAACCAAAGGCGCATTAAAAGCGAGGAAAAGAGTAGCACCACCAGTGCAAAAAGTATACCGAGTCTCAAACCAGGACGTGTAAACTTTACATCCTTCCTGGCGTCTATAGTCCGGTAAACCAGTTTATTTAAAGTTCTTTTTCTGCTCTTAGGTGACATATAATTTTAAAAACTCAAATCAAACAGAAGAATTTACGCCTTGGTTCTTATTGGACTGTTTTGAGATAAAACTTCCGGTTAATTTTTCCATAGGAAGGAAAAGCAAAGTATTGGCTACAAAGTTAACCAAAATCAAATTTACGGTTTCGGCGTCAATTTCTGTCGCCTGATTTAACAACTTCAAAAAGATTGCAACAAATACGGCCGCAACTGAAGTCAGGATACCGGCGACTACCGATTTGACCAGTAATTGATCAATCACACTAATATTTATAACTCTTCCTGAAACGAATCCCAGAAGCACAAACTCAAGAGCCGAAGACCCAAAAATAGTGGTAGTAAACAGGCCGTACAATAGCCCAGTTATAAAACCGAAAGTTGCTCCCTTGGTCGGTCCAACCTTAAATGCAACGGCTATCACCAACAAAGCCAATAGGTTATCATGAACCATATTGAAGTTATACACATCCATTATGGTCAACTGAACCAACAGAACTACTAAAGTTAAAAATCCTATTCTAAAATAAAACGACATTGTTATCGGTACTATTACGGACTGGGTAGCCACTGGAGAACATCGACATAATAAAGATTCGAAAAATTAACCATCGGGGCAACTTCAACAGACCCTTGTAGGTTTCCGGGTTTAATGGTAACATCCGAAACATATCCAACCGGAATTCCCGGAGGATAATCGCCGCCGTTTAAAGATGCCGTATAGATCACCTGATTATTCGTTGGACTTACTGTTGGTGGAACAAAAGACAAACTTAATTTATTCGATCCGCTCTGCCCGTTCGCCAGAGCGAAAACTTGAGAAATATTGTTTTGTGCAGGAGCGCCCTGTGTTGATGTCGAAGTCGATCCCGAAACCGTCGTTGTTGATGTCGAAGTTGATGTAGTAGATATAGTAGTTGTGGTTGTTGCAGCAGAGTTATTGGCAGAATTTTGACCCGGAGCATTTACGGCTTTACCGCTATTGAAGTATAGCGAAACGCTAATGGTATTGGTTGGATCCGTAATCAGCAGGACTACACAGGTTGAACTTCCGGCTGAAATGATCTTACCGACGAGCCCTTCAGGAGTAACTACAGTCATGCCCACTCCTACACCCGATGAAGTACCCTTATCCAACTCAATTGTGTCTGAATAGTTAGACATTGAGTTATTGATTACCTGTGCAATAACCGTCGGAATGTTTGCCTCATACGGCAAATTTTCCAATGCGGTAAGCTCTTTTAACCGGGCAATAGAATCAATATTTGTATTTAATTCTTTTTGCAGTGCTTTTATTTGTTCGCGAAGAGTTTTATTCTGCGAAGCAATCTGATTATAGTTAGATGCCCCAATAATTGAGTTTGAAATTGGATTAACTAATGACTGGATACTTTTTTGAATAGGAGAAACGGCGTCTCGCGCAGTATTTTGTAGATGTGTTATTTTTGAAGCCAAAGGTCCTCGATAAGCAACCGACACCACGGTAAGGCTAAGCAAAATTAAAAAAATTATAGTGGATTGGGTTTTGGACCTTGTACGGTTATTCCGCCTCTTTTTCCGCGCCACTTCTACTGGCTAGATGAAGTCAACAACGAGTCTTTTATAGCGGGGAAAGATTCTAAACATTGACCGGAACCTTTGGCTACACAGTCAAGAGGAGATTCCGCTACATAGATCGGCATTCCCGTTTCAGAATGCAGTCTAACATCAAGACCGTGCAACAAAGCTCCTCCGCCGGTCAAAACTATACCCTGTTCCATAATGTCTGCCGCAAGTTCAGGGGGAGTTTTATCAAGACTATTTTTTACAGCGTCGACAATAGCTTCAACCGGCTCTTCGATCGCCTTACGAATTTCCTTAGTTGAAGTAACTACGGTTTTTGGCAGACCGGTAACCAAATCCCTACCACGTATTTCAGCGGTAAGCTCGGCCTCCAGAGGACATGCCGAACCAAGTGTAATCTTAATTTTTTCTGCCGTTCTTTCACCTAAAGCAAGATTGTATTCCTTTTTGATATAAGAGATTATTGATTCGTTTAATTCATCGCCGGCTACTCGAATCGATTGACTAACCACAATACCACCCAAAGATATAACTGCGACTTCTGTGGTTCCCCCTCCAATGTCTACAACCATGTTTCCAATTGGCTCATGAACCGGCAGTCCCGCTCCTATCGCCGCCGCCATCGGCTCTTCAATAATATAGGCACGTCGTGCACCGGCATATTCAGCTGCCTCCAATACGGCCCGCTGTTCCACCCCGGTACAACCTGAAGGAACGCAAATAATCATATCAGGCTTAGCCCATCGCTTCGAATGAACTTTTCCTATAAAGTACCGTAACATTCTCTCGCAAATTTCAAAGTCTGCTATGACCCCGTCTTTAAGGGGACGAATGGCTTGAATATGACTGGGGGTTCTCCCTATCATCTTGGCGGCTTCCATTCCCACAGCCAAAGGCTTCCCATCTTTTGTGTTAATCGCAACCACCGAAGGCTCGTTTAGAACGATACCTCTCCCTTTTACATAAACTAATGTATTTGCCGTGCCAAGATCTACGGCCATATCCCTGCCGGGAAACAGGCTTAACGAGCTTTTCATAACTGCCCTCCAAAAAAGAAACCTTAGATTACCATTTTAATAGCATAAATACGTCAACTGTGATCAATTTGTAGGTCGCAAAATATTTAAAATTTCAGAAAATTTTGCAGATTACTTCAGTGTCAACTGTTTTTCTGTCGCTTCGATCTGCTTCTTTGTCTAATCTAGGTTGAAGTCAGGGAAAAAAATCCCAATTTCACGTACTGCAGATTCTGCAGAATCTGAACCATGAATTACATTTTCGGATAGTTCAGTGGCAAAATCACCACGAATAGTGCCGCTCGGAGACTCCGCGGGGTTAGTTTTACCCATCATCGATCGTACAATCGACCAAGTTTCTTCGGGGCCTTCCACTACAAATACAAAACTGGGAGATCTGGTTATGAAAGAAACAAGTTCATTGAAGAAAGGCTTATCAGCATGTTCGGCATAATGTTTGTTTGCCAATTCAGTAGAAATAGTTTCAAATCTGCCTTTTAAAATCTTAAAACCTCTGTCTTCAAATCTTGAGACAATTCTTCCAATTAAGGATCTTTCAACGCCATCGGGTTTAATAATTACAAGAGTCTTATTCATACCTAATCAATGCTACACGATAGATCGCATATCCCCAACCACATAAAGCGAACCCGTAACTAAAACCATTTGAGGATCGTCTTTGGTCTTGGCATATTCCAAGGCCTTCGTGTAGTTTTTTTCTATAATACATTTGGCATCTTCAAACTTTAACTCACAAAGCTGTAGCAATTTAGATGCTTCAAGTCTGCGAGGTGAATTTGGCTCAACGATTATTACGTTCTTGATTCTGGAATCCTTACTAAGCATTTCAACCATGCCGTCGGCGTTCTTGTTGGCCAGAATTCCTATTATTAAATTTATTGACCTGGGAAATGCAAGCTCATTTTGAAGTGCTTTGTTGAGTGCCCTCGCACCGTCTACATTATGGGCCCCGTCAAGTACCAAGAGCGGATCATTTGATACTATTTCCAACCTACCCGGTACTGATACCGTAGAAAGGGTGTCTTTTAGAACATCTTCGCTTATATCTCTGTCAAAAAACGCTTCGACTGCAACTACCGATCCGATCGAATTATTAATTTGATGTGAGCCCAATAGTGAAATATATACGTCCTTAAAATCACTGTAGGGAGTCTTAAAATCCACCACCCATCCACCGACTGCCATCGTAGTTTTTTCAAGCCAAAAGTCTCTGTTTAAACAAAATATCTTTTTTGCACCAAGCCTTGTGGCCTCCTGTATCAAAACCGAAGCTATCTCTTCATCCGGTTCAACTACCGTCACATTTGACCCCGGTTTGACTATTCCTGCTTTTTGGATTGCAATTTGTTCTTTGGTATCACCCAAAATCTCAATGTGATCTAGTCCAATATTTGTAATCACACAACTTGTTCCCTTTAAGATATTTGTCGAGTCCCACTTCCCGCCAAGGCCGACCTCAATTACTTGAATATCAACTCCGCGGTTGGCAAAATAAGAAAATCCAGCCGCGCACAATAGTTCAAATCTGGTGGGTGTATGAGCAAGCAGCGGTTCGATATTTGCCAAAAGTGAAAAAATCTCACATAAATCTTCCTCGCCGATAGGCGCCAAATCGTAACTTATCCGCTCGTGAATTCCTCCCAAATCAGGCGAAGTAAATGTCCCAACCGAAAGATTCATATTACGGATTAACGAAGTAATTATACGTGCGGTTGATCCCTTCCCGTTGGTGCCGGCAATATGAAATGACGGAGCACATTCCTGCGGATCTCCCAAGTACTTACAAAGCTGACTAATTCGTTCCAGGGTAGGCATTCTAACTCCCACGGAGTCAGAATGTACCTTTTCAAAATC
>DAIDJA010000087.1 GCA_027451605.1 Acidimicrobiales bacterium | reverse complement strand
ACCACTTAAAACTCAATCATAAAATTAAAATAGCCGTAATTCTAAAAGATGTCATTTCCTTTACCGGTATTAAGCTGCAATACCAGTGTAGTGAGTACATTCTCATCACGATTTTGTTGCTAAAGCGCAAAAGATAGACTTCGTAAAAATTATACCGATATCAGTTTAATACTGTAATTAATTTAAGGTATCGCCTAAGACGAGCCAAATTTCAAAAGGAAAATATAGGGTCTCGCATCAACTTCAGTCGACGTACTAAGCCGTCATATAGCAAATACTATTTTTTCCCAAGCTTCCTTACAGTACCTTTTTTGCTAATAATGGGCTGCATTCCAATATATGGCTCATCAACGGATTGATTTGCAGAAGTATTCATTGAGTCACTTGTTTCAGGTTCGGAAACATTTTTCTTTGGAAATGCATATGTCTTTTTTGTTGACGACACTACAGGCGGCGGCGGGGGGCTTGGCTGCTTGGCAGCTGAGGCCATATTTTGGAACTCATTCATGACGGCATCTCTTTTAAGCTGCTGCTTATTGGGACCGGACCCGCTAATCGTATCGGTGTTAGCCGTACCGGTACTGGCTTCATCTAATATGCCATTCAGAAGATCTTCTACACTGGAAGAATTCGATGAAGCGCTAACGCCTACCTTTGGAGGAGGGGTTGCCAATACACCTTCTTCGGCTACATATTTGGGGATACTTGGCTCCATTTTTATCTGACGCGAAGGTGCAACAACTTCGGGAACTACCTGAGGCGGAACGACAACCGGCGTAGGCGGAACCGGATGTGTTTGTACCGGAGGAGGTGGAGGTGTCTTTGCCTTAGGAGAAACCGTGACATCTTCATCAAATTCTGCGGCTAAAAGTTTATCAATATCAGCATCTGCGGAAACCATGGGTGTCGGATCTGCATATGTCACTTGATCATCCGCATTTAAAACTCCACTTTCCGAAGTTCCTAAAACATTGTCCAAGGCTGACTCGATGCCCGCAGTTTCAGCATCAAGTCCTGCTGAGTAAGCTGAGACCACCTGTAAATTATCGGCCGCAGTATTTGAATTGATATCAGATACCGTATTTTCATCTAAAGACGGAAAGGTAGGTGCGGGAGTAGAACTTTTTGGTTGATTATAACTGTTAACTATATCTTCAAATGCCAGGCTATTGCCGTTGCTATTAACAGAAGTATCAGCAGGTGAAAATGAAGCATTCAAAGCATCATCTAAATTAAAGGTTTTCGATGCATTTGCAATCTCGGCCCTCAGTTCTTGCAACTTACTTTTAGCGGATGCCCGATCCTGCTGCGGATGAAATATATCCTGCGAATTGGTCGGAGCATGACCGTTACCGGTTGCGGAGATAGTTGTTGAACCGTTTAGTTCTTGATCATTTGCAGAATCAAAACCAGAGTTAACAACCTGAGATCCAATCTCTTGAGATGCCACCGATTCCGAAGACGACTGCAAACCATTGCTACTACTGTCTTTATTTGAATCGGAGTGTATATTTCCCAACGCCTGATCTAACAGGGCGTCGATATCAAACTCATTTGCCATTACTAATTAGACTTCCGTATCTCCTGAAAATTATCTATCGTATATTTTTAACTGTAAGTGTTACTACAGATATAATCTTATATCTAAATTTTACTTTACACAAATACTATTTAAGTGGCAACTTTTAACACTCATAGTGAGAAATGTTTTCCATAAATCGCCACGATGTTCTGTGGATCTCACAAGGACCCAATTGGCGCAATGACCTTATATGTGTTTTACTGGGATAGCCTTTATTATGAAAAAAATCATATCCGGGATAACTTTCTTCAAGTTGTTGCATCATTTTATCCCGGGTTACTTTAGCTACGACTGAAGCTGCCGCAATTGAAATACATATAGAGTCGCCCTTTGGAATGCAGGTCTGTAGGGCATTTGGTACCAGATCGCAAATTCCGTCTACCAGATAATGATCAGGTTTAACCGATAGTTGATCAATTGCGTTAACCGCTGCCGCCTGAATTGCAAATGTCATACCAAATTGGTCACAAATATCGCTATTTGAATGACCTACGGCAAAGTCAGTGACCGTGGATTCAATTAATTTATACATTTCAGATCTTTTCTTGGGAGATAGTTTTTTGGAATCATCTAAATCCGATTCCAAGAGTTTTTTTGAAGCACCCAAATCCTTTAGATCCAAGACTACAATCCCGACTGAAACAGGTCCTGCCCATGAACCTCTCCCCACTTCGTCCACACCTGCAATATACCTATCGCGGTATATTTCACGCCCGACTTCATAATTTAAGTTAGGATATTTAATATCGGTCATCATTAATATTCAATAGTTACCATGACAAATGAAGATTTGTATGAATCAAATGAAATCAGCCTAAAAATAGGCGACAAAGTAGAAATCAAGAATAAGTTTGACGGAGACTGGTCAAGCGGATATATAATTTCTAGAGTTGACACGTCTTCAACCGGAGATGAGATTTTCTACGTTAAGAGAGCAGCGGAAATCCACGAAATACCTCAGCATTTTACTTCGGACCATATCAGAAAAGCCAAGAAGAAAAATATGTGGTGGATCTGACGAAATAAATTTACCGATACCATTAATTTAAGTAAGCCATAAAATATCTAAAGCCAAAGCCAATCGACTACAAAAGATTTTTCATAAATTCAAAGCTTTTTTATATTGATGACTTATAAAAATTTGTTTAGTCGGTTGAAGATTTAACTGAATTCAAAAACTCTTCAACGGGCACGGCGGCCAAAGTTACGGTTTTTAGAGTACCACGGGATCCCAAGGTAACAGCAACCTTTGCCATTACCTTCTCATCGGGAGCCTCTAACACAGTACAAAAATCATATTGACCTAATAGCGCCCATTGCGAGATTACTTTAACTCCCATCTCTTCAACCTCTTTATTTACTTCAAGAAGTCGAGTGGGATTATCCCGAAGCCGCGCAGCTCCGTCCGGACCTAAATTTGAAAGCATTAAAAAAGTTGCCATAAAATTTAGATTAGCTCAAAATGCACCCGGTCATTTGCCTTTTAGTAAATTTATATTGATAATTTCACTTTCATCGGGACCATTGGTCATAAAAGCCTGCAATATTTCAAATTTCAGGCCCTTTCCGATCAGTCGTTGGCTCAGTGCCAAAACATTTGCATCGTTATATCGTCTCGCCCCCTCGGCCGAACCAACGTCACAGCATAAGGCGGCCCTGACACCTTTTATTTTATTTGCCGCGATAGATACGCCGGTTCCGGTATAACAACATACAACACCGAAATCTACTTTACCGTGGGCCACTAACGTAGCAACTTTAAAGCCAACTTGGACCCAAGAAGGATCTCTTACTTTTTCAGTTACCTTATAATATTCATTTTGAAAACCAACAATTTCTTCACAGAATTCATCCCAGTCATCACAACCTAAAGCGATATTTTTCATTTAAACCTCACTATAAGACAGAGCCGGTTAAGCCAAAAAATTATATTTTATCTAAAGTCTATTGATTTAGTTTTAGTATTGCCATTAATCTTGTTATATGCCCCGTAAAATTAATATAGTTCCTCATACTCATTGGGACCGTGAATGGTACCTCCCATTTCAGACCTATCGTACAAAACTCGTAAAGTTAATCGATTCGTTGCTGGATTTCTTGGAAACAAACGAATCATTTAAATGCTTTATGCTGGACGGTCAGCTTGCGGTAGTAGACGATTATCTTCAAATTCGACCGGAAAATCAAGAGAGACTCGAGGTACTCGCCAAAAACGGACGCATAAAAATGGGACCTTGGTATATTCTTATGGATGAATTTCTGGTTTCGGGCGAGACTATAATTAGAAATCTTAAACTTGGGATCGAAAAGGCTCGGGTATATGGAGGACATATGCCGATCGGCTATTTGCCTGACATGTTCGGACACATCGGTCAAATGCCTCAAATTCTGAATTTGGTCGGAATTGATTCCGCAGTTGTCTGGAGGGGAGTCCCGTCTGCTATTAAATCTCACCGATTTCAATGGAATGCTCTGGATGGTTCCGCTGTCAATGCAGAATTTTTAATGTCGGGTTACGGTAACGGCGCTAACCTTCCCAATGATCCCGTCGCTCTAATAAACAGGATAGCCGGATACGAAAAACAGATGGGAGAATTTATTAAAGACGATCCGTTACTTTATATGAACGGTAGCGACCATCTGTTTTATCAAAGCTTCCTTCCCGATGTTATTCAGTCGGCCAACAAAATGCAGTCTGACTATATTATTGAAATTAATAGTCTTCCGGACTCACTTTTAAAAGACAAACCGGAAATATCCCATAACGGTGAGTTAAGGTCATCGGCGTATTCAAATCTACTCATGGGAGTTACTTCAAACAGAACCGACATCAGACTATTGGCTCGCCAAACCGAGACTTTAGTAGAATCCCTCGTGGAGCCATTGTACTCACTTTTTTCCTCATCATATCCGAGAGCTTATTTAAATCTTGTTTGGAAGAATCTGATACTTAATTCGGCCCACGACTCAATCTGTGCCTGCAGTATAAATGAGGTAGTTGAAATTGTAAAGAGCCGATACATCGAAGCCAGACAAATTTGCAATGCCTTAATTGAGGATTTGTATTCTGAACTTTCCAAAAAATTAAACTCGGGTGACAACTTTGTTTTGAACCCTTGCGCTAAAACAATCGACTCGGTAATTGAATTTGAAGTTGACAATCATGACGAAATTATAGGTACCCAAATTCTCGTAAGATCGGGTACGGGACTGGATGCTCCGCTTATCTCACTCAAGTCCAGCGAAGTTGCAATTATTTTGACACAACTCAACTCAAATCAAATTGACGATAAAACTTTTGTTGTTGGGGTTGACGTTGACGTTCAGGGAGATAAGACTAAGGTTAAAGTAATAATTGACTCGGTAATGGATCCGGAGTTTTCGGTCGACACCACTCTGGATAGACTGAAAAATACTCTGGCGGAATATCCCGATAATATAGTAGACGTCTGGCTCTCTTCTTCACCAAAACAAAGGCTGTTGGCTGTTTGTGACATTCAACCCGGGTACACTTTAAGACCGCTATCGATTAAAACAAATTTCCAACCCATAAATCTTAGTCAAGACGATTCCAAGATCGAATTTTCAAACAAACACCTGAAAATAGAGCTAAATAAGTCCGACGGAAGTTTCACATTAAACGGAGTTGACGGATTTAACGCTTTGGTGGATTCTGGTGATCAGGGAGACACCTACAACTATTCCCCTCCTGAATTTGATACATTTATTGACACTCCCATATCTGCATCAACTGAAATAATTCCAGCCGGACCAATAAAAGCAATTGTAAAGATTGACAGAATTTACTCAATTCCCGCCTATATTGACGATATTTCCAGATCGCGGGAAGATTCAACCACTCTTAAGGTTATTACTTTTTTGGAATTGAATGCCAATGAGAATTTTGTCAGGGTTACACATCAAATTGAAAATACCGCAAAAGATCATCGTTTACGTGCAGTCTTTCCGATTCAGGGCGGTGCTGCTGAATCGCTGGCCGATACCGCCTTCGGAGAAGTGAAGCGAGGACTATACGCCGAAGGAGGGATCACTGAAGTAGGAATTCCAACCTTCCCGGCTTTAAGCTATATAAGAGCCGGAAATATAACAATTTTGCTTGATTGCGTAGGCGAATATGAGTTAACTGACATAGAAAATGGAGTTGCAAATTCAATTTCACTTACATTAATCAGGTCGGTTAAATACTTAAGCAGAATTACAATGACCAACAGACCCCTCTCTGCAGGTCCGAACCTTGAAACTTCAGACGCTCAAATGCAGGGATTTCATAGCTTTACCTATGCGGTTGCCGTTGACGAAGATCTGGATGTATATGAAGCCAAAGCCAGATATGTGTTGCCCTTTAAAGTTATCAGAGGAACCGGATCCGAAAATAGCGCTATAAATTACCCAAAATTGGAGATTTCAAACTGTGAAATTTCTGCAATTACTAAGTCTCAGGAGAAACTTGAAATCCGAGTATTTAATCCGACTGATTCTTTAAAGACAGCTGAAATTAAAGGGTGTTCAGGTTCCGTTATCGATCTGCTTGGCAATCCAATTGAGTCCTTTAATGGCAGCATTGATCTTAGAGCCTTCGGCATCGCCACTATCAGGCTTGACAGGTTCTGATTGGGTAACATTTGAAACCAAATTCTGACCGTGTTCTCGAAGTTCGTCAAGATCCCTAAGTACTTCGCTCAATTTTTTAAGCCTCAAACCGAGCCTACCGGTTGAAACTGTCGGATCGGCACCGATACGCTGTAAGGAAAAAAGTTCAACTCTGCCGATGTCTTTTAAAACTCTGGGTCTTAAAGGTCTAAATTCCATACGATTATCTTCAGACAAAGCTTCATAAAAATCACGTGTCGTTAATACGGATCCGGGGTTGGCAATATTTACAATTCTGCTCGCCCGATTTACAACTGTCCCAAAATAGTCTCCGTCCCAGGCCAAAACCGGACCGTAACTGAGTCCTACCCTAATATCACTTAACAAATCGTCGTCCGAGTAGATGTCGACCAAATCCAATGCTATCAAAGCCGCGCTTTCCACCGTGTCGGCTACAAACATTGCCTCGTCACCGATCATCTTTACTATTCTGCCTCCTCCGGCGATTACAGTATCATGGGCAAGGGTCTCAAACCTGGATACAACTTCGGCAAGCTTGCTTTCGTCTATCTGCTGAGACAGATAAGTGAAACCGACCATATCCGCAAAACCCACTGCTAATTCGGTCTGCGCATTATCAAAACCTTCGTATCTGTGCATTCTTATTCTGCGTAATACCGATTGTAACTGACGTTTCCACGCATACTGCAGAAGCCAGGAAAGTTTAGGGACCAATTCATCCAATACAAAGGCCAAGATTTCAGCCGACTCAAGTGAGGTTTCAGGAACTTCAATTGATTGGGCCATGGTTATTTGCGCTTCGGCAACTCTGGCTACCGAAGAACCAATCACTCTTGCCAGCTGCACCGCTCTGTCTTCGTCGACAAACCCGCTACCCACTAACGACTGCATTATCCCAATGGCTTCAATATCCTGTTCATTGAATATCTGCTCATTTTCGGGAACTTCAGCAAAACCAAGTGCCCTCCAAAACCTCCTGGCAACC
>DAIDJA010000086.1 GCA_027451605.1 Acidimicrobiales bacterium | reverse complement strand
TTATTTTGCTCCGCGGCAATTTTTATTGCCTCTTGCAGTTCAACAAAAAACAAAGTAGTGGCAACTGGATCATCGACTACGACGTCTATTACCACAACAACGCAATCATCGGTAATTTGCCCTTTAACGGGATTGCCGTTACAACCGGGACAAAGCATTAACCGACCTGCCCTGGCAGTTAAAATTGACAATATCACAGCCGCAAGACCTCAGACTGGTTTGAATCAAGCGGACATAGTTTTCGAAGAGCCGGTTGAAGGTTTTATAACAAGATTCGTCGCGGTATTTAATTGTAATGAACCTTCAGAAATTGGACCGATTAGATCTGCGAGATATGAAGACATAGGTATCTTAAAGCAGTTATCCGCTCCTATATTTGTTCATGCGGGTGGTATCACTCCGGTGGTTAATTTGATTTTAGCTGATGCTCCCGGTTACAATATCAATATTTTGGCCAACCCGTCGATAATTATACATCCGCCTGGCAAGATAGCCCCGCAGAGCACCTATATGGCTCCATCATCTGCTTGGAACATGGATTCATCAGACACCACTCCACCGACACCAATTTTTGTTTACAGTACGGCAATCCCAACAGCTTTGAATCCTCAGCCTGTAAACGGTATTCACATTGACTTCAGTTATTCAAGTAATGAAACTTGGCAGTGGAACACAAGTGACAATTCATGGCATCTGTATTATTCCGGAATTCCGGCTACCGATCCGGCTGGCAAGCCGATTACGGCTCAAAATATAGTGGTTCAAAATGTTACCGTAAGTTTCGGTCCATGGATAGAAGATGCAGGTGGCGGTTTGGAAGTGGTTCCGAACTTTTTGAGCGGCGGTCCTGCAACGATTTTGAGGAACGGGCAAGCGATTAGCGGATTATGGGCTCGATCGAGTTTAAGTGAGGTGACAAAATTTTATGGGTCTAACGGTCAAGTTATACCTTTACAACCAGGGCGCACTTTTGTTGAAATAGTTCCGCATCAGGCAAAACAAAATCTGATCACTTCTACTACTGGTAATTCTGGAACGACTACTTCAGGCGGCTAACCTGTAATTTTTAAAATATCGTTTTTACAGTTGCCTAAAAAGTCAGCGAGCTCCTCTTTGTTTTTGCCCAAAGGAGGAACTACTAGCCTTGATACGCCCAATTCGGCGAACCTTTCCAGAACTGCTTTATCGAAGCTTGCAGGAAAAGTAATTTCAATATCATCGGGATTTCGGTTGCAATCGATTGCAGATTGTTTCATCGTTATTACCAACTCAGCTAGAGCATCAGGATCTTGAATGGCGGGGAAAAACCCGTTGCCCAATCGTCCGGCGCGTTTTGCCGCCGATTGGCTGTGACCTCCAATTACTATCGGAACCCCGTCTCGTTGAAACGGCTTTGGATTTGACCTCATATTGTCAAAGCTAATTATATCGCCGTGAAAGCTTGCAGGATCTTGAGTCCAAAGCGATCTGAGGGCTCCGATGGATTCTTCTGTTCTGGCAGCACGAGTTTTGAAATCAATGTCAAGTGCTTCAAATTCTTCTTTAAGCCAGCCGATCCCGACTCCGAGTATTACTCTGCCTTTAGATAGCATATCCAGAGTAGCTATTTCTTTGGCAAACATTAGCGGATTCCTTTGGGGCAAAATAACTATGCCTGTGGCGAGTTTAAGTTTCGTAGTTACGGAAGCCAAATATGCGAGCCATATTATTGGATCCGGAATAACTGCCTTGTCTCCTCCGGGCATTTTACCTGAAGGGGTGTACGGATAAGGAGATTTAAAGTCTTCGGGTAAGACAACATGTTCTACTGTCCAAACCGAATCAAAATCGAGTTCTTCGCAGGTCTTAGCGAGGATTGATGCCGATTCGTCTGCCCAAAATGTGGTATTTGCAAAAATAATTCCAAGTTTCATATTTAACCTCTAAATTTAGATTAGCTGTTCTCATCGAACTGTAATTCAATCGGACAAGATCGGCCGATGCCAATAAGTGTAAAAATTTCTGTTGTCATTTAACAATAATTCAAAATTTTATTGGAGGTAAATCAAAACCTCTGTCGCGAATTAGTTTTTCACTAAAGTTCCAGAGTTCTTCGGCGTTTTCAAACGACCGAGCTTTTGCTGAAAGAAGACCCGGCTTTTTTCTTGCAAAATATTCACCGGTTGCTTCGGCACCCTTTTGTGACGTTGCAAGCCAAATTGGAGTCTTTGCACCCGCCGTTGAAGAGATCTCAAAAATACGAAATACTTTGTTTGAAAGCCCGTAGAGTCCTCTAAGATCTCCGTCCATTCCGAAACCGCTTCTCACGGCTCCCGGATGTACCGCATTAACTGTAGTTGTATCTCTATCCAATAGAGATGCTAAATACTTGGTGAAGTAAATATTTGCCAGTTTCGACTGCGAATAGGCCCTAAATCCCTTATAAGGAGTTTTTTCATAATTTATATCATCGAGTTGGATCCCATTTGCATTGTAATGAGCGAAAGATGAGATGTTAATGATACGAGAAGGTGCAGCTTCAACAATTTGGCGGAGAAGCAGTCTGGTTAAATAAAAGTGGCCGAGATGATTAATCCCGAATGTTTGCTCTATTCCGTCTTTAGTAAAGTCGAGGTAATTAAATACGCTTCCCGCGTTGTTAATCAAAACATCGATTGAATTATACTGATTTTTTATCCTCTCTGAAAATTCTTTTACACTGTATAAGTCGGCAAGGTCCAATTGCTCTACTGAAACATGACTGTTATTTGATGCTTTGAGGATATATTCTTTAGCTTGATCTCCTTTTTTTTGGTTACGGCAAGCTAAAATTACATCAAAGTTTTGTTTAACTAAACCGAGGGCCGTTTCTCGTCCGATACCTGAGTTGGAACCGGTAATTATTGCAAGTTTATTGCTGGTTTTTGTCATTTTTCCTGATTGGTTAATAAAGCCTTTATAATATAATAGATACTAGTTTGTAGTTCGGTTTTTAAATCGTATATTTAATCTGAATTTGATAAATAATATTGCAATTATTGTATTAGGCAAAGAATTAAATTAGGGGCTGTAGCTCAGTTGGCTAGAGCGCTTGCTTTGCAAGCAAGAAGTCGTGGGTTCGAGTCCCATCAGCTCCACAGATAAAACAAAGTGACAAGGGCTTTTTTGTTGTGGTTTTTCACGTTCCGGTGGGAGTTAGATAGGGTGAACTCAAAATAACCTGCGATATAATGTCAATGTAGACAGCAACGTTAATTACTGTAATTAACTTATGAAGATATATGACTCAGTCGAGGAGTTCTAATCTGGCAAGTCTAATGATTGTTTCTCAATTCCCAGGGTTTTCACCGAACGCTTATGACAAATCTTTGTACGGTATGTTTGGATCGAATTAGACATATAATATACATAGAAGCCAATTATGCTTCTCTCGGAGTTGTAAAAATAATGAAAGGAGAAATATAATGAGCAACGTTGTAAAGTGGGATCCATTTGCTGAATTAACATCCCTACAAAACCAACTATTTGACGACGGTTTGATAACACCATTCAAAGGCATGAGTGTTCCAACCACGGATGTTTACACCCGGGATAACCATCTTACAGTTGAAACACATCTACCGAACTTTGAGCATCAGGATATCAACGTACAAATTGAAAATAATATTTTAATTATTAGTGCCGAGCGGCATGAAAAAGAAGAAGATAAAGAAAAGAAATATGTTGTTAGGGAAAGCTCTAATAGCTTTTATAGGCGGATAGCTTTACCGGAAAGAGCTGATACGGATAAAATCGACGCTCAACTTAATGACGGGGTTCTTATGGTAGTAATTCCGTTAACGCCATTACCAGAACCCAAAAAAATTTCTATCGTCGCTAAGAAAAAATAAATATGAGAGTCACGAAATCTAAAGAGACTCAGTAGAGTCTCTTTAGATTTGTCTTAAAGATCAATAATATTTGAATTAAACTAATTCCGACGTTAAAGTAAATGCAATACATCAGTCAAATGGTAATTCTGTGATTCGCAAAGTAATTGTATTTAGACAAAAGCCATACTTCAAAATTTTATCAGTGGCCCATTGAGTATTATAGCTGAAAGAAAAAAAGCGGAGGATCATAGTGTGGCTGTTTGGAGTTAAGCAATGAAACTGATCCCACCGTTAAGCTAGAGGTGCATAGGATAAACAATATCAAAGTGATATTTGACCTAAGCCTATTACGGTGACTAAAGTGGTTACTCAGAGGTGCAATATTAGCATTTTATGCCCTAAGACTGCCTTGTCGACGATTTCTTGTTCTATCTACAAATTTTGTGTTCAGTTTTCACAAAAAATGCATTAACTTGCTGACCTGGGTGATGAGGGTCTAATTTGAAATTTTGTTACGAGCTACAAGAGTTTCCGCAATTTGTACGGCATTCAATGCAGCTCCCTTGCGGAGGTTATCACCTACCACAAACATTGACAGCTCGTGCTTGTCGTTCGACGCATGTCGTATTCTACCCACAAAAGTTGCATCTTTTCCGCTTGCATCCTGTGGCGTAGGAACATTTTCGAGTTTGATATATTCTTTGTTGCTTAAAGCATCCAGAGCCTGAACGGTATCTGTTTCCGATTCGAAGGTTAAAGTTAACGACAGACTGTGTCCGGTCATTACCGAAACTCTTGTACAAGTTGCAGAAACATTTAAATTACTTATCTCTAATATCTTGCGGCTTTCATTTGTCAACTTGGCTTCTTCGCTGGTAATATTTGAACCGTCTTCGACAAATGATCCGGCCTGCGGTATTACGTTGAGAGCAGTCACTTTCGGAAAAACTTTTGAAGCTCCAAAATCGACAGCTTTTCCGTCAAAAGCCAAGTCTCTTATATTTCCGCTGTAGGTAGTTAATTGCTGATACAATTCATCCACTCCAGCTTTGCCCGACCCGGAAACAGCTTGGAAAGAAGTAACTACCATCTTTTTCAATGTCCAAAGGTCATGAAGAATTTTGAGGGGGGGCATTGCAACCATGGTTGTGCAGTTGGGATTTGCGATTATATTTAGGGGAATCTCGTCTAACGCATGTGCATTGACTTCAGGTACAATAAGTGGAACCTGTGGATTTTGTCTAAAATATGAGGAGTTGTCAATAACTATTCCTCCTTTGTTAGCCACTTTCGGAGCTAATATTCCCGATGCTGTGGCGCCGCAGGAAAACAAAGCGATATCAATTCCGTCAAATTGCTCGTTATCGACATCTTCCACCTGTATTTTTTGACCTTTAAAGTCGATATATTTTCCCTTGGATCTAGACGTTGCAAAAAAACGGATTGAATCAACAGGAAAGTTTCTCTCCGTCAAAATCTGTGCCATAACCCCGCCGACCTGACCGGTGGCTCCGAAAATTGCTAAGTCCATATTCCCAGTTTAGTTAAATATACTTATCGGACAATACTTGCCGTAAGGTCTAGCCGGTAGCCTCTAAATTAAATGCAGCATGCAGAGCCAAAACTGCTTGTTCCACAGCTTCTTTACGAATTAGGCACGAAATTCGGATTGGAGATGTGGAAATCATTTCGATATTTATGTCACAGCCTGCCAATGTTTCAAAAGTAAGTGCCGTTACTCCAGGTTGAGTCTTCATTCCGGCTCCGATTATTGATACTTTGGCAACATCTGAGTCTGCGAGGACTTCGGTTCCACCAAGCTGCGGTAAGACCTCTCTGGTTACATTTAGTGCCGTCTCGAGATCAGTTTTGGGAACGGTAAAAGATATATCGGTATTGCCTTCTACGGAGGTATTCTGGACAATCATATCTACATTAATAGATTTATCGGCCAACTTTCTGAATAAAGATGCAGCAATTCCCGGTTTATCCGGAACTTTAGTAGCCGTAATTTTGGCTTCGGATATATCGTGTGTAACTGCAGATACAAGCGCTTCTTCCATGTCCTTTTCCTCCTTTTTGATCCATGTACCCGGTTCCCAAGTGTAGCTAGACCTTACGTGAATACTGACATTGTGTCTTCGGGCGAACTCAACGGATCTGAGTGCCAGTACCTTTCCTCCGTTTGCGGCAATTTCGAGCATCTCGTCATAATCCAGAGCCGTTAATTTCCTCGCATTCGGAACTATTCGCGGATCGGCTGTAAATACACCGGATACGTCAGTGTATATTTCACAGACATCTGCTTGTAATGCTGTAGCCAAAGCTACAGCGGTAGTATCAGAACCACCTCGACCCAAGGTAGTAATTTCTTTTTCGACAGACATTCCCTGAAAACCAGCTACCACTGGTACGAATCCGTCGTTAAGAGCCTTAAGTATTCTATCGGGTTTGATTTCCAAAATGGATGCTTTAGTATGAACTGTGTCTGTAATGATTCCCGCTTGAGATCCAGTAAAAGAAGCAGCTTGAACATTTAACTCACTGAGTGCCATGCAAAGCAATGACATTGAAATTCTCTCACCGGCGGTCAGCAACATATCCATTTCACGCCCCGGATGAACTGTCGATACGTCATTCGCAAGTCTGATTAGTTGATCAGTTTGCTTCCCCATTGCACTTACCACTACTACGACGTCATTACCTTTACTTTTTGTAAGGGCAATGTATTCGGCGACTATTTTTATTCTCTCGTCGTCGTTTACAGAAGTTCCGCCGTATTTTTGAACAATTAATGCCACGATATTTTTTGATAGTAATTTGTTTTAAAATTTGTTGTCCGCCGCCGGAAAACTGTTTTCAAGTTAAATTGTAGTCTAAGTTTAAAACGACAAAGTTAAATGAAGGCTTAGGTCATATTTAATTTGGGCAAAAAATTTACTTTGCACATATTGGGGGCAAAAATTTATTAGAATCTATGGTGTGCCATCCCAAAAAAGAGCGAGACAGAGAGCTGCGCGTCAAGCAAAGCTACAGCGAGAAGCAGCCGAAAGAAAACGAAAAAAATTTATTACCCAAGCAACCATTTTGGTTATCTTGGTAGTAGTTGTAGTGGGGTTAATTTATATACTCTCCTCCGGCAGTAGCACTAAAAATACGGCGAAGAAAAAATCTTCGAGTTCCACTACATCCGTTTTGAGTTCCACTACATCCGTTTTGAGTTCCACTACGTCTACCGTTTCCAAAACGACAACAACTACACTTTCTGATACGGCAATGCCCGTTCCGGCATCAAATGCCTGTCCGTCATCTATTCAGAATGTCTCCCGCAAGACTTCTTTTACTTCGGCTCCGCCCATGCTAATCAACACCTCAGGCACTTA
>DAIDJA010000085.1 GCA_027451605.1 Acidimicrobiales bacterium | reverse complement strand
AGCGGCAATATAATGCCGTTGATGACAGGCGGACCTGCTTCGACATTGGGCACAAATGTTGCCACGACAATTCCCAAAAGGGAAAATGTGACAGAGCCCGCAAAAATAGACAGTAAAAATATACCGATATCCTTCGGCAGTCCTACGTGATAGAAAATCATTCCAAATGCCATTGTCAGTATTGTGAGTATTATCCCGGTTAAAATCGAACTTCCGATAATTCCGCCTATATAGATGGAATTGGGAAGGGGGGTAAGCTTAAGTCTCTTGAAGGTACCATTTTTTGCCCTCATTAAAAGCAGCATCGCCACGGAAGTATAACAACTGCTAATGATGCCTAAAGTTATTATGGACGGAACGTAGTAGTTGATAAATTTCAACCCGTGTATTGATAGTTTTTGATTGCCAAAGATAGCACTGAAGAGAACCAGAAACATAATCGTAAATCCAAAGGTAAAGAAGGCGGCCGGAGGATTTCGCCAAAAACTACGTTGTTCATCTCGAATTTGAAGGCCTATTCCGGTTACATAGTTCATGAGTAACAATTTTAATCAATTACAGATATGGCAAATATTCAACAGAGCTTTGCTATTGCAAAAGTATCCCGCGTGAAATATGGACAATTGCCGAATGGATTAAAGTTGATAGTATGACTTTAAGCCCGGATTCAGAGAATATCGACTCCAGCAATGTCACGCTTACCAATATCGATTCCAAAGAAAGTATCAGTCAACCTTACTCTGTAGGTGGGTCTTTGACTAGATCGAAAAAGAAATCCTGGCAAAAACAGCTCACGGAATGGGTGATTATTTTTGTCGTTGCATTGATAGTTGCCATTATATTAAGGACCTACGTAATCAGTGATTATTACATTCCAAGCGGATCCATGATTCCAACACTACAGGTCGGAGACAAAATACTGGTGGACAGGTTGGCATATGACTTCCACTCGGTGCATGTCGGTGATATTGTTGTCTTTCACAACCCTCCTGCTGACACTGGCGAGCCGCCCGGCACCGATTTAGTTAAGAGGGTGATCGGGCTTCCGAACCAGACAATTTGGTCCTCGCCGAACGGTACAATTTATGTAAATGGGAAGATTCTAAATGAACCATGGCTGACTCCCGCAGCAAAAGCTGTCTCGTTCCCGAGAATTTGCTCTGTACCTTATGACGATATTTTGTATTCCTCTAAGCCATATCAGGGTCAGGCAAGTTGCAAACCCCTACATCTCGGCCCTAATCAATATTTTATGATGGGGGATAATAGGGGAGACTCCAAAGATTCGAGATACTTTGGACCAATCAGCGGAACATTAATTATCGGAAAAGTCGATGTCATTTGGTGGAGAAACGGATCGTTAACTTTTCACTGGTTCTAGGTTGAATTAAATAGCTCTAGGTCCTCTATGAATTCAATTTTGCTCTATATTTCAACCATGTTTTTGATTGCAACTATTGGACTAATTGTTATAGTTACTCCGATGCAGGTTGAACGTCTTAAGCAGCAGACTGATGACATCTGCAGTCAAACTGATCGTTTAAAAGATGGCTTACGCGAGATTAGGGTTAACAGGAGAGTTTTAAGGAGGCTTAAACGCTCATATTTAAAATCTTTTTTGGAGGCTGTAAGAAACCTTATAAGACATTGACTCAATAAAACTACGGTAAAATTACTACTGTAATGTCGGTTTTTGAAAAATAGATAGATGTTCAACTTAGATCCCGAAAAGATATTCATGATCGCAGTGGTAGCGGTTATTTTTATAGGACCGGACAAACTTCCGGGTTTGGCCCGTCGGGCCGGGGAGTATGCAAACCGCTTGAATCTATTTAAGGAGCGTTTCACCCAAGAATTAAAATCGGTAGCACCCGATATTCCTTCCGAGGAGATTTTAGGACAAATCAGCCAGCTTCGATCAATTGTCAAGCCATCAAGATATATTTCTTCAATGATCACCTCTTCGGCAGTAAGCAAGATGGCTTCATTGGATGATAGCTCCGCCAATAACGATAATGCCGATTCATCCGAATTACCGCCTCCATCTAATTTATTTCCGTCTCAGAACAGATTCGGCGAAGCCGGATTAATTTGGTCAATAGAGGACCCCCGATTAAATTGACCATGTTTAAAAAATCTACGGCTAAGGCTGACCCCGCGGCCATGACCTTAATAGATCACATAACCGAACTCAGAACGCGTTTCATAAAAAGTTTTGTCATATTTGCTCTTGCCATGGGTTTGACGAATATTTTTTATAATCCGATTCTGGACTTGATCCGACAACCGTTGTGTTCGGCTGAAATTAATCATTGTAGATTAATACTTCTGTCGCCTTTGGACGGACTTGCAATCCGTCTTAAAATCACGGGATACACAGCGCTTTTAATAAGCTTTCCCTTCATTAGTTATCAATTAATCCGCTTTGTGGCGCCGGGTTTAACAAAAAATGAAAGAAGGTATCTATATCCCATTTATGTGGCCGTAGCAGTGTTCTTTTTGATGGGTGCCGGCGTTGCATTTATAACCTATTCTCACGCACTTAAGTGGTTAACGGCAGTTGCGGGAAACAACTTATATGCTAACTATACCGCCGATCGATATATCAGTCTTTTGCTTGCGTTAATGTTGATATTTGGCGCTACCTTTGAATTTCCGGTGATTTTGGTTGGATTGGAACTTTTAAAGGTAGTTACCTATATTCAGTTACGCAATTTCAGAAGATATGCAATTATTTTGATTGTTATAGCGGGAGCCGTACTTACACCCAGTTCGGATCCATTTTCTATGTTTGCCATGGTAATCCCATTGTATATTTTTTATGAACTATCCATTCTTATGGGGTGGCTCTTTGTTCGACCTCGTCCCACTAAAGTTTCCTGATAGCGGTATACATTGCGATCTACAGCCATTAATCTAGTTGTTCAAGTTACTTTGACACCGTGTTGCCCACAACGATACCGTTTTTACTCGGTGAAGATCCGAGCTCTTAGATGACTTTCACCGTTAAGGATCTTGCTTTTGAACCGGACCTTTTCCAAAGGGAAGCCGTTGCCTTCCTGGAGCGAGGTTTTTCTGTGCTGGTATCGGCGGCAACAGGCTCCGGTAAGACGTTAATTGCACAGTTTGGCATAGCCAAATACTTAAACTTAGGAAAATCTGTCATATATACGACCCCGATTAAGGCACTGTCAAATCAAAAATTTGAAGAATTTACGCAATTATTCGGTGCAGAAAACGTCGGTATTGTAACCGGTGACGTCAATATAAATTCCGAGGCAAAGCTCGTCGTTATGACCACGGAAGTCTTACGAAATCAGCTTTATTCTAACAATGTTTCGTCCAAGCTCGGAATGGTCGTTTTGGATGAAATTCACTTTATTAAAGATAGATTCCGTGGCGGCACATGGGAAGAGATAGTTATAAATCTTAATAAATCAATACCGATCATATGTCTGTCGGCTACAATTTCCAACGACATAGAACTTGGTAGATGGATCTCAAAAGTACATGGTAATACCTTCATTATTAAATCCACTCATCGTCCGGTACCGCTGTCGTCGGCACTTTACTATGTCAGTCCAAATTCTAATTATATGTTGCAGAACATTGATTTAGATTCCAAAAAATCGTATAGGAGAGTGGCGAGGCTGGAAAAGGAAATAGTCGGAGGATCTTCAACAAGTATACTAAGACCGAATCGGTTCGAGGTTATTGACTTCTTAAACGAAAAAGATCGCTTGCCCGCAATTTATTTTATCTTCTCGAGAGTCGGATGTGACAGTGCCGTTAGCGACTATATCAGATACGGAGTCCCATTATTAAGTCGACATGACCAAAATGCAATAGAGACATTTGTTGATAATTATCTTCGAGATGTGTCACTTAAGGATCAGTCGGCACTGAGAATCGATAATTTGGTACGAGGATTAAAGTTAGGGGTAGCAAGCCATCATAGTGGAGTAGTGCCACCGGTTAAGCAAATTATCGAAAAGCTGTTTGCCAAGGGGTTGCTAAAGGTAGTTTTTGCTACCGAAACCTTGTCAACGGGGATTAATATGCCGGCTCGTTCCGTCGTAATAGACAGCTATACCAAAAGAGACGACTTTGGAATTCGCCAGCTAGATTCTTTCGAATTCACTCAAATGGCAGGAAGAGCCGGTCGGCGAGGAATGGATGAGAAAGGTTGGGTGATTCTGCCGGTTGATCACAAAACAGCACCGACAAGCCTTTTTGATATTGCCGTGAATAAAGAATATATTGTGAGTTCTAATTTCAGGCCTACTTATAATACGGTATTGAATCTTCTAAATAGATTTGAACCAAAAGATGCTTTACAATTTCTGAATAAGACATTTGCCAAATACCAAAATAGAACTGATCTTTCAAAGGAATTCAAGCAACGAGAAAAGGTACTTGAATCAATGAGTTATTTGGATTCAGCTAAAGTTACTGAATCGGGTTTTGAATTGAGAAATATCTATTCGGAAAGCGATCTGCTATTGCATCAGTTTTTTTGTACTTACAACCTTGATCAGATGGACACAGAGTCTCTCAGTGCCGTATTGGCGGCCTGTATTTTCGAAAGACGAAACAGCGCCCGAAAGTCGGCTCGCAAGACTAAAGACAACTACTATTTAGCAATTTCGCGAAATCCCGATATCGAAAAGGCCCTTTATGTTCTGGAAAATATATATCAGGATATTGCAAGCATCGAATCTAGATATAGTTTTTCTCCGACCAAAGAACCCGATCCAATGTTTGTAAGCTCGGCTGTCGAGTGGGTGAGGCACGCATCTCTTGAATCTGTTGTCGAAAATGGCTTTTTGAGTGCCGGGGAATTAATTAAGAACTTTCGCACAATGATAGATCTTGCAAATCAGTTAAATGCCGCCTTTAGGAATCGTTTCGACACCTCGATCTTCACTGAAGTTATAAGCTCCCTGGACCGTGATATTGTTACTCTCAGTGGTAATTTAGTCAATAACACTAGTTCGATTTGAAAGTTTCCTAAAGTTTATATCTGTCATGTCAATTTATGTAGTGGAGAATTTTACGCCTTCCGAAGAAGTGATTTTAAGGCGTTATTTTACTAACCTTGATCAACCGGTTTTTGCGCTTGTAAATTTGCCCGAAGTCGTCAAGGGCGCCTTATTTGCGAGATATTCCAGGTCTTCCAAGAGTTTGCGGAGGTTATTCTTGGATGAATTTGTGGGTGATTTGGATCTTGAAGGAGATCTAACCCTAGATGCAACCGTTGGATTAAAGCGGGCAGAACAACTTTACGAAAAGGTTTTTTTTGAATACGGTGATGATTCCGTTGCTCAACTCGGTGGAGTTCATTTAGCTTGCGAGCAGTCTTCTAACCTTTTGACAAAGATATTGGAATGGTCGAGACTTCAGTCATATTTGGAGCAGTCCACACGTTATATTGCCTACGATACACGGCTTTCAAATGGATTATATCGCTATTATCGCGATAAAAATATTCTGGATTCAAAGCTGGGGGCAACTTATGTTGGGCAGATGGATTCGATTTTTGATAACTATTCCGCAATTTTAAAGAGTTTAATAGCTTATTTAAACGCTAATTATGCCAAGCCTATGGGCGATTCCGATTTTGTGTGGCGTCAAGCCATCAGGGCAAAAGCATTGGATGTTACCAGAGGGCTTTTACCGGCAGGAGCTCTGTCAAACGTTGGAATATATGGATCGGGCCAATCTTTCGAGATGCTAATAATGAAGCTGCGGGCTTCTCTGTTGCCTGAGGCAAATCATTACGCAAAGATGATAACGCATGAACTTAAAAAAGTTATACCTTCATTTTTGAGTAGAGTAGACAGGAAAGATCGCGGTATAGCCTGGTCTAATTATCTTACCGAAAATAATCAAAGAACTGAGTCTATGGTAAACGAGATACTATCCGATGATAGTAGCGTCAAAACCACCACATCTTTATCCGAAAATTCCGTTAAACTTATCAACTTTGATAAAGACGGTCAAGATAAGATTATTGCAAATATTCTGTATTCCCAATCTGATATTCCGCTTGATGTATTGCAATCTAAGGTTAAAACTTTATCTCATGAGGATAAGGCAAAACTCTTTGAGGCATATGTCGGAGATAGACAGAATCGTAGGCATAAGCCGGGTAGAGCATTTGAATCCTCATATTACGAATTTGATATAGTATCGGACTACGGGGCATTCCGTGACCTACAAAGACACCGGATGCTGACAGTCGAATGGCAATCATTTAGTCCAAATCTGGGGTTTTCAATTCCGGAGTTGATTAAAACTTCGGGCCAGGCTGCTCTATATGAGGAAACTTTAAAAACCTCATCTACGCTTTTTGAAGTATTGTCGGACAGATTTCCTCAGCAGGCACCATATAGCTTATCTCTGGGCTTTAATATCCGCTATAGGATGGCAATGAATGCCAGAGAAGCGATGCATCTCATTGAATTGAGATCTACGCCCCAAGGTCATTCCAGCTATAGACAAATCGCTCAAAAGATGCATCAACTGATTTTAAATAAAGCCAAACATGACCTAATTGCCAATTCGATGAAATACGTGGATTACACTGACAACGATTTTGAAAGATTGGATGCTCTCCGACACTCCGAAAAAAAGAAGGCCATCATTAGTTAAAGTCGCCGCTATCGGCATTTTATTGTCGCCATTTTGGCGAGAAGCCCTTAACATTAAAAAATATATAGGGTTAATGTTTTTTAACCGTATTAAGAACACGGAATTGCCGATGCAATCGATCCTTATTGAATGCGAGATAGTTTTAATTATTACTCCGATTTCGATTCACGATGTAGTTTATCAAATTTATTTTTGAGACCCAATATTATATAAAGGCATGCAATCAACAACATCACCCCAAAAAAGAGCATCAGAATAGCAACGAGCATAGAACTAACCGTTGTGGCTTTGTAGATAGAAAATGCGCCGATTATAATAGCATTGATTAAAAATGGTGTGAGAAAAATGGAGGCATAGAAAATTAGGCTATTTTTTTTACCAAATACATTCCAACTACGTAATTTATTTGGATTCTCAAGGTGATCTTTTAGTTTTGCGACGTATGCTTCATATTTCGCTACATTCTTCTTCGACGTGGCGACCCTATATCCGTATTCTTTTGCTCGCGGCCCTAATTTCTCTGGATGAGACTTTAAATATCGAGACACCATAATACGAACTGCAAAATATGACGGCCAAAATATCAATAAAGGTAAAAAGGC
>DAIDJA010000084.1 GCA_027451605.1 Acidimicrobiales bacterium | reverse complement strand
CCAATTTCCAAACTAATTTGGGAGATATTAAGATTCAACTTAATCCGGCCCAGGCTCCTCAGACCGTTAACAACTTTGTATTTTTAGCCTGTTATCACTACTATGACGGAACAATCTTTCACAGAGTTATTCCGAATTTCATGGATCAGGGAGGAAGCCCCACCGGATTGGGTAACGGAGGTCCCGGATATACGATTCCCGATGAGTATCCTACCGGAAGTTCGGACAAAACCCCGTATGCTCCTGGTCAAATTGCAATGGCAAATACCGGTGCGGGTCACTCGGGAGGTTCTCAATTCTTTATAGTTGATTCACAAAACGGAGCCCAAGTACTCGACAGCGATATAGCTTCACCCGGATCAGAAGACTATACGATATTCGGAAACGTGGTTACAAATAACAGTCCCAACGAAGGAATGAACGTAGTTACGTCAATTAATGCTCTGGGAACCCAAAGCGGAACCCCTACTCAAAAAATTGAACTTTATAAAATTACGATAACTTCTAAATAGAGCAGATTTCAAAAAGTACCGATTCAATCTCACGTTGATCGTGTACCTCAATTTCTTAAGTACCCAGCACTCAGATTACCAAAGTTTCAAATAGAATAAGCGGTACTATTAATTACATTTGGAAATTTAGGATGACGCTTAATTTGCATTTTTAAAAGATATCTTTCCGGCAAGTCCTCTTTGTCCCGTAGCCTCAAGATTTACGGTATTATCTACCGTAGCTTCCGGCCTCTGAACCTTGAAGCTAATCAAACAGAATGCGAATAATGCCAAGAGTAGTCCCAGATTCGGATCCGTTCCCTGACCCGTAAAGATTCCACCCATATCCTGAACTCCAATCCAAACCACCAGTGAAAATATCAGCCCTGTGATTACAAAGTAGTTCTGCCTCTTTAAAAATACCCCGACTCCGATTATAATTTCCAATATCCCCATAGCAATCGCCACCTGAACGCCATGATTTTGCACTAGGGATGCCAGATGATTATTCATAAATGCAAAAAATCCGGGTTCGCCTCCGGCTTGATTTTGTAGCAAATTAACAAGGTCCCCCTTACCGGAATTGGAAGGTAAAAACTGAAGCACACCGTCAATAACCCAAACCAGCATCCACATTAGTTTAATTGCCATCTCGTTAAGTACGCTTTGGGAACTGATCGAAAACATCTTATTGGGACTATCACTTTCTTGTCCGAATCGTTCCGACTCGATGTGCTCATTTGTCCTCGGCCAAAGTATTAGACCTATCAACCCGTACAGCAAAACTGCCCCCGGTGCACCGGTGAGCAATGTTGCGTTTCCGCTAAATACCTGCCCGAAGGCTTCACCGAACCACCAAACGCCGAAAACCCACGCAAACGATACTAAAAGTGATAATTTAACTGTTCTCTTATACAAAATTCCCAGCCCAATGGCTAGCTGAATTATTGCAAAAAGTGCGTTCCAGATAGCTATATGTGGAGTTAGGAAGTTTGCGATGCCGGTTACGGTGGATTCCACAAAATGAGGTTGACCTTGGGCAGTACCGGCAAGCATGTCGGTGGCAAATTTCTTGGAAAACATATACGGTTGAAGTTGAAGTAATCCATCGGCGAACCAAATTACTCCCAATATCTTTAAGGCAATTGATTTGTAATCTAACTTATCCGTTCTGATCTGTATCATTTTTATTCCTCCTTAATTTAAATAGTTGACCTGACCCCTTTAAACTACCTGGATGCTCCCCTTCATATATCCGGGATGACCCATTACCCAGTCACCGCAGGGAACCTCACAGTACCAAGAATAAGTGCCGGGTGACGAGACTACCAATTTGAATTTTGTCACCGACAAAGGAGCGATGGTTTCGTTAATATTTAGGTTGCTTATCGTAAAGGTATGCGGTCCGGAGTCTTGATTGTTAACAATTACCGTTACTGAAGTACCTGCCTTAATGGTAAATAAGTTTGCACTGCCAACTCCGTTGGGACCAACATATGCCGGTTGACTGCCTTCGGGAGTATTGATGTTTTTAATTACAATCTTTACCGTTTGACTGGGACCGGTGGCAGCTATTGTGGTTGTTGACCACGGTGCATTTCCGGTTGCCTGAACCCCCTGAGATATCATCGGATATCCCCCGGAAGAACAGCTTGTCATTAAAATCCCGACGCCCATAAAAAAGGACAATACTAATAATACTTTTCTAATCATTTAAAGCAACCTTTCCGTTTTTAGATACTCTGTTAACTACAAAACCAAGTACCCCGAACATCAATATCCAGACGAGGGCAACAAGCGTTAAAAGTCCTCTGACCAACCACTTCCCGACTTGATTCATCGGACGTTGATAATTAATTTCGCTAGAAGGAAATCCGCTCGGATCTTTTAAGACATTAAAGACGGTAGTGGCTGAATTTAGAACGACACCGGCGTCGTTTTGATTTTGTAGCAGTTCTACTTTGAAGGTCTCTCTTCCGGTCCAAGTCGGATCATATGACACGGTCGAGGTCATATTTTCTTCCCCTGTAGATGCACTCAGGCTCGCTGAGCCTATTTGCATCCACCCCCTGGAAGAAAATTCGGTAGTTTGCACGAAATACAGTGCAACATAGTCCGAGGATGACTTGGCAGTTGACGCTAGCTGAGTCGATGAGAATGTGGAAGTCAACAGAAGTGTGGAAGATTTCGGTGATTTTAACGCTACGTTTAACGTCGAATCACCCGACGTTACCGAAGCCGCTTTCGCTGACGTATAACTCATTAACGAAAATAGTCCACTTATAATAAATACGGTTAAGACCGATTTAATTAAAAAGTTTTTCACAATCACTCTCCTTCTACTGTTGCCTGAACTGTCATCTCTGCTTTCGCCGGAGCTGCTACTTCAACGCCAACATATTTCTTCAAAATTCTTGCCAAGATCTGAGTATGGGTTGAGACTTGCTCAATTGATCCCAGCTCACCCGCTTCTTCCATGTCTTCCAACGAAAAAAGGGGGATAAACCTAAACATGATCATCAATAAAAATGGTATTGCCGCAACACCTGCAAGAGTTATGGTGATTGATACCCATGTAAAGTGATACGAGCCCCACGGACCGGCAATTAAGGGCTGAGTTGCGGGCGGCAACACTATAACGAGCCTCTTGACCCAAAGTGAAATCACCACGAAAAATGAAGCAATCGTTATCCCGGTAGCATTTCTGGTTTTCTTAATTGCCACGACCAGTATCGGCAGGAGTTCTCCCGCAAATACATAGAACCAAAACGCAGGTGCATAGCTACCCGTGACCGTTTGTTGAATCCACCCGGTAGTAATTCCCGTGTAACCTTCCGTAATTAAATCGGCCAATGTGAGATAAATATAAACCAAGCCCAAAGCAACCATAAGATAGCCCAATCGGGTAAAGTGACGATCGGTTATGAACCTTTGAAGTTTGTACCCTTTTCTAAATCCCGCCACCACCAGTACCACCATTGCAGTGCCGGAATATAATGCCGCAATTACGAAATAAGGCGGAAATACAGTTTCCATCCATCCGGGTCTGGAGGTAAGTGCAAAAGCCCACGAAAGTACTGAGTGAACAGATACCGCAAGCGGAATTATTAAAAGAGATATTATGGTCAATCCGCGATGAAGGGCCTTTTTTTGCTTTTCATTTCCAAGCCAGTTAAATGAAAGAGACGAATAAAACATCCGCTGCCATAGCTTCTTTTTTTCACCGAGCATTTTACTTATAAAGGCCATATCAGGAATCAACGGCAAATAAAAGAATATTGTTGTCGCAACCGTATAAGTTAATATTGCCATAAAGTCCCAAAAAAGCGGGGAAGAGAAATTAGGATATACAACGATATTTAAAAACCTGTCGGGTCTTCCCAAGTGCGGGAAGATAAACGCTCCGCCGATCGCGACCGTCACAAGAGCCATCGCTTCAGCCAATCTTGTTAACGGAGCTCGCCAGGACTGGCCGGTTAACCTCAATATCGCAGAAATTACGGCGCCGCCATAACTGACACCGATAAATGTGATAACATCTGCGATATATACTGCCCAAAAGGAGCGGTCGTTATACCCTGCTGATCCCATTCCGTGTTTTAACTGATATATCCAAGCCACAACCCCGGCTACTATCACAGCGCCCAATAGCAAAACAATCAACCACCAGATTTTTCCGGGTTTGTTTTTCATTGAACTCATTGCAGAGTCGGTAACATCATCCATCCAGTGATTACCGGATTGTGAGTGATTAACCTCTACTGCATCGGCTTCATATGTCTTTTCTATTACTGTCATTAAAATTACAACTCCTTACTGTGGATTAGCTTGCGTCATCCGTATCGAGATTTTGTCCGTGCCCCAATATGTACCAGACTCTGGGATGGGTGTTTTGTGATGGTTTAAACGAAACCGCGTCATTTTCATACAAAAATTCTGAAAGTTTAATCGTATTGCCCATCGAGTTAACCCCGACATCTGTTATCATGTCTCCGTTATAGATCGTCCCCATGGGACACCCCGCGGCACATTCCGATAACAGCCCGTCGTTTAAGTTGCCGACGCAGAACGTACACTTTCCCACGGTACCCAGTCTTTGAGGAACCGGCATTTCGGGTGTGGGCTTAATGGGCATTGACGGATAATTGACTCCGGCATTCCAATTAAAGTAACGTGCCTGATAGGGACATGCGGCCATGCACATTCTGCAGCCTATGCAGCGACCCTGGTTTACCAAGACAACTCCCTGATCGGTCCTGAAAGTTGCATGGACCGGACAGACATGCAGACAGGGGGGATTTTCACATTGCATACAAGGTCTGGGCATGAAATACGAACGTCCTATGGAATCAGTCATAGAAAACACGTCGATCCAAGTTTGATCTTCAGTTAAATAATGTGCCTTTTGGCAGGCGGCGGTACATGCTTTACAACCATTGCAGTTCCTCAGATCTATCACCATGGCCCACTGATGGTCGGTAGGAGATTCGGTATTTGCCATTGATGCCGCAGAAGAACCGGAAACTCCACTCGTACCGTTCCAACCGTTGGGGGATGAACCTGACGCGGCATAAGCCCGATAGGTAATAAGTTCGACGGTCCCGGCGGCGGTTGTGGCACCGACAATTTTTAGAAAGTTCCTTCTGTTAATTTTATTTTCGGCCATTACTTAACCTCCATAGTTCCTTCCATCCAATTTGACGTGTTCATCGCCCCTCCCATCCCGGTAGAACCGCTGCCTCATGGTGCGGCACACAACCAATGATAATTTCCCGGTTTGGAAACCGAAAATTCAAAAGTCACGACAGCCGGTTGATTTTTAGATACTGCGGCAGGTATGGGCAAGTTAATTAACAAACTCGGCACGGTAAAAGTGTGTGAGACATTGTTTGGATCCACCGACGTGATCTTCTTACCGTTTACCGTCTCATCGCCCCCTTCAACCAAACCGAAGGTGGGGTCAGATCCCCAGAACTTACTCCAAGGTGAATTTGACGGCAACGGAGCGGTTCCGTCGTCATAGTTAATAATGGTTAATTTAATTATCGTGTTTGCCGGAATCGTGAAATTAGCCGGAACATATCTGGGCCATCCGGGTTTACCATCCATTTTGCCGGTCTGTATGGAAAGTGTCTCATCGAAGACATTCGTACCCACAAGATTGCCGTTTGCATTTACTCTCGGAAGATTGGATACAACACTCGATCCGGAATTACATCCCGACAATAGAGTCACAATAATTAAAAACAAAGTAGCCGCAAAAGTTGCCTTTATTGATTTGAATAATTTAGTCGACAACGAAAGATCCCTCCATCCAACCCATAGTTGCCATAGCGCCTTCCATGCCGGTCGATCCGTTTCCGCAGGGTGCGTAGCAGTGCCACACATAAGTGCCTTTCTTGCTAACTTTAAATGTAAAGACAACTGTCGTAGTGGTTTGGCCACTGGGAACTGCCGGAATTACCGCGTTAATTCCCAAAGCCGGAACGGTAAATGTATGAGAGACGTTTGCATTGGGTACTGATGTCACTGGGGCTCCGTCTACGGTTTCAGTTCCGCCCTGTACGTTTGCATATTGTGTCATTCCGGTTAGCAGTGGTGCTGCACCGTCATCGTAACTTGTGATAGTTAAGGTAACCGTAGTATTGGCAGGTACTGTCAAATTCCCGGGAACATACTTTGGCCAACCTGATTTACCGTCCATTTTACCGGTTTCAATAGTCAATGTCTTGGCCACAGGTTGCGCAACCGTAAATGACTTAGATCCGGAAGACGAGGCATTAGTGCTTTTCGAAGAACACGCATTTAATGCGACTCCGAATAAAGCCAACATGGTCGCAACTAAGAGAGCCTTGAATACTGTTAATCTCGAGGTCTTTTTTCCCGTCTTTGGACCCGGGTTTTCATGAAAATTTAATAAGGGAAGTCTCATAATTTCACCTTTCTGGTTAAAAGTTAAATACTTATAGTGAAATATTAAAATGTCCCCTGTCGATTTATAAGCCGAACTATACGTAAAAACTCACAAAAAAATACGCAATTTACTACCGTATTATTACGTATATTTACCTTCGACGCCTTCGCCTAACACTTTTAAGAATACGGGAATCGGAATTTACTACTTAAATGCAAATTTATTATGCCGAACTTTTCTCTAATCACCAATTAACTTCTTTGGCTTTAGGTAAATTATTGTGGCAAAGCACCTATCAAAATACAGTCGATGAAATGAAATTCACATTATACCCGTGATTTCATATATTTCTTAGACATACTTTGCGGGACTTTTTAAGTAAAGTTACTATTTACCTACCCATCAAGATCGACATAGAAATTAAAGTGATCTGCTCTGTAAAAAACATCTATGAATGTATCTGAAGCAATTATGTTTTATGCTCTGGTTAAATTCAACACGCCGAGATTCTCTCTGAAAAATTCTGTTAATTTATTTCTTCGTCGACATTGGCTTAGCGATCCTGCCAACTTTCTATAACAAGGTTAAATCCGGTCCTTAAAACTCAAATCAAAAAGCCTTAAATTTAAAGACAAAATTCCTCCAAGTCAAAAATAATTTAAAGCTCCAGATCCCATAAAACAGTTACTGCCGTCATCACGAAGAAAACGGCAGTAACTTAGTTTGATAAAATGCGACAATTTAGTCGACGACGAAAGATCCCTCCATCCAATTACTGGTTGCCATGGCGCCTTCCATACCCGTCGAACCGCTTCCACACGGTGCGTAGCAGTGCCACACATAAGTGCCTTTCTTGCTAACTTTAAATGTAAAGACAACTGTCGTAGTGGTTT
>DAIDJA010000083.1 GCA_027451605.1 Acidimicrobiales bacterium | reverse complement strand
TGTATTCCAGATGGCAAATACTGTTGCTTTCTATCTGTTTTTCAGAAAAGTCAAATCCGAAGTTGGTATTAAAGACTCCTAGTCCGGAAGCCAAAGCCGTTTGCCGAGATCTTCCAGTGCCCCTAAGTCGTTAATGGGTGCAGAATAAAACGGAACTTTGGTGGATATGGAGACCAAATCCGAGAACTCACTTTCTAGCGATGCCTCCTGTTGAGCAACTTTTTGAAAGTTTAAAAAGCTTGCGGCAATTTCATTCAGCACCTTCCCGTAGATCAAAGCACTAAATTTATCATTTTCGAGTTGCTGCGACAAAACATCTGACATATCCTGCATATTTTTAGCAACTTCGGTAGTTGCTTTTGATCTGAAGGATTCAGGCAAAACCTTATTGAGAATAACGGCATCTAAGTTCAACGATCTTTTTTGAAGTTCATCTACAAAAAATCTTGCCTCCAAGGCAGGTACCTGCTCTAAAGTTGAAACGACGAAAAAAGAAGTTCTGGTGTCGGCTAAAAGTTTTTTAACCGATTCGGCTCGCTGCACAAACCCGTCGTACATAGACTGAAAAGCAATAAAAAATTCAGCGATATCCTGCAGAAACTGATTACCTAAAACGCGGTCCGCTATCTGATAAAAAGGCTTTGAAGCCAAACTTATAAGTTTGGATTTATAGGGAGCGATCAGCCATTTCAAAAGTCTGGACGAAAAGAAATCTGCCATCTTGTCGGGAGCGTCCAAAAAGTCAAGTGCGTTTCTTGTAGGAGGCGTATCTACTACAATCACATCGTAATCTTTGGAAGAATGGAGATCGTATAACCTTTCCATGGCAATATATTCATGACTTTGAACAAACTTAGAAGTAATGTTTTTATAAAGGGGATTTGAGAGGATCTGATCTACGGTTGCCTGATCCTTGGCGTGTCTTTTTATTAAAGCATCCCACGACTCCTTCGTATCGAGCATTGCAACCGATAGTTTGCCTTTCGGCTTTAATTTCGCCTCTCTGAATGCATCCTCATTCACTTCGATCTCTTTATTGCCGATACCGTTAAGTCCGAGGGCATTTGCAAGTCTTTTCGCAGGATCAATGGTAAGAACTAATACAGATTTATCGAAGTTAAGGGCTATCGTTAGAGCTGTTGCCGCCGCAGTAGTGGTCTTTCCCACACCTCCGGGTCCGCAGGCTATAATTACCTCTTTTGTCGGGAGGAGATCTTCCAGGAGTCTCGGTTTGGTTTTGTTCTTTGAAGATTTTGCCATGCTAATTTATCTCTTCTGCAAGTGCCACCGAGGTAGCCTTTACGGATTTAAGTCCCGTAAGTTTGTTAAACCTGTAAGGGAGGTAAATTTGGGGAATGCTACTGTCAATATTTGCCCGAAGTTTTTCTAGGAATTCGGAGCGCATTCTGCGCAAGGTAACAGCAAGCTGGGCTGCCCGGAGTATCGTCTGAGGGGATCCGTTCAACCTTTGGGTTAAAAGTTCGGTATTTGTGTCGGTAAACAGAGTCGTAAATGCCGCCTCTTCATCCGTTGAGAATAGTTCCGGTAGAACTTGATTTATAACGACAGCGGAAAGGGTTACGTTGGTTTCGGCTTTTATCTTCTTGGTAAGCTCAATTGTCTCATTTACAGGCATCTCTTCGGTTGTCGTTACAACTACTACCCCTGTTTTAGTGGGATCACCGAGGATATCCATCATCCACTCTGTCTGGGATTTTACGGGACCGAGCTTTACGAGCTCTCTGAGGGCTTGAGGGGCGGCAAGCTGCGATACTATGTGACCGGTAGGAGACGCATCTACTACTATTAAGTCATAAGTGTTGTTTTTCACTTCGTACAAAAATTTGCCGACCGTTAAAATTTCCCTTACTCCGGGAGCGGCGGTAGAGACAAATTCAAATGCTTTGGCAACCGGTCCGATTCGCCCGATTACCGGTACTCTTAGTTGGAGTCGAAGATATTCGCGAAGCGACGATTCGGTATCCATCGACATTGCGAGTAAGTTGTCGGTAATTTCAATTCCGCTATAGGGAGTGCTTGCACACTCAAAGCTTCGCGCTAAATCACCTTTTGGATCGACTTCACAGACTAAAGTTTTCTTTCCTGAGTTTGCGGCTAAATAAGCCAGACCGGTGGCAACCGAAGTTTTCCCCACACCGCCTTTACCGGTTATAAACAGTAATTTTTTGTCAAGTAGATCGCTCACGTCACCGGATGCGGTTAAGCGCCGAAGCCTACCCTGCGCTCTTCGAGTTCATCCGAAATTTCAATAAATGATATTTTGGATACCGGAACCGCAATTTTGGAATTCTTGCGGTTGGTTAACCAAAGAATTCCCTCTCCTGAAGTCATCATTTTCTCTATTTCGGAAACCAGTTCATCCCTGGAGGTATCTTTGCTCAATTCAATGTCCAGTTCTCTCGGCACCTGTGTTAAGCCTATTTTTATTTCGATCAATTTAGCTCCGTCTTTTAATTTTTATATATTTATTTTATTTGACTAGTATAACTTTACCATCGTTAAAATTGTCTTCCAGTAACTTTGATCGGACCGTTGCCATTCTGGCGAGCAGGATATTTCGTCAATTGAATTTATTTAACACAAATAACCTGAGAATCAGCCATAAATTAGCTATGGATTAGTTAGTTGAAACCACAATAGCTGCAAGGAGCTCAAATAATAAACCCAAAAAGGTAAATACCGATCTTGCATAAAATGATGAGATATTAAAGACTGAGGTATCAATGAAAAAGATATTGAAAATAGCCGTTTCTTAAAGTGGCATTTCCCAGATGGGAAACCACTTCGTTAAGTCTTCTTCTATAGGCAGATCACCGCTCAGTATCGCCTTTAAGTGTAGTTCCGCTTGGTTATCTCTCTTTTCGTTTTCCAGTGGGAAAAAAGGATAAAAGGTTCCTCTTTTGAACAGGTAGATAAGATAAAGTGCTTTGCTGTTTGTATTTATGCTGGACGTAACGTTAAATTTAAAGACCGAACAAAGTAGTTGAGGTCCCCATCCGGCTGATTCAATTGTCGAATTGATCATGTGGGCTTTTGTCACCAAATCGTCGACTTCGCCTCCCTGGAATATTATCCATCGGTATCCGTAAGTGTCATTTTGAATTTCCGGTTTTTGATCCGAATTAGCGTCTTGAATTAACTTTAAAGTTTCTCCGAAAGCCGTATCAAACGTGTCTGCGGCTGTCGGGCTCATACACACCGCTGCAGTCGGGACAAGCTGGTACTCATCTGAGGCAAATAGGGTTAAACTCGCACTCGGAAGTCTGAAAAGTGCGTCTAATTTAGCTTCAACCGGTTTGGTCTTTCCTCTGATTGCGTCAAATAATCCCATTTTTATCCCAGTTAATATTTTTTAATAGTCTAATCACTCAAAATTTGTTAACAGAAGAGTAGCTTTTTGAAAGTTTCCCAAAAGGTATTCGGAAATCCCTCATTAACGACCCTGCATCTTGGCTTCAAGAGCATCCAAGGCCGCAATTCTTTTTTCAATCGGAGGGTGAGTCGAAAATATACTTGACAGGTCAAAAGAGTCCTTTGAAAATGCGGGAGCAAAAAAGAATGCGTTGAAATGGGAGGCGGCCCTGATGTCTTTAGTCGGAATCTGCCCCATTGCACCCGTAATTTTGAGTAGTGCACTTTTAAGGAGGGAGGGTCGTCCGATTAAAATAGCTCCCGACCGATCGGCCAAAAGTTCTCTGTATCTTGAAAGTGCTCTTATCAAAAGAAAACTTATGGCATAGATGATTGCAGAAACGAGCATAACGGCAATTTCAACTGCGGCGGTATTGCCGTTTTCGTCGCCGCCGAAGATATCGGCATAAAAGGCTAAACGAGTCAAGAGACCCGCTACCATTCCAAGAAAGCTCGCCACAGTCATAACTGCTACGTCACGATGGGCAACGTGGGAAAGTTCATGTGATAGCACGGCTTCCATTTCAGGGTCATCGAGTCGTCGCAAGATGCCGGTAGTTACGCAAACAACGGCATGTTTTGGACTTCGACCGGTGGCAAACGCATTTGGAATATCCGTATTGGCAATTGCCACTTCGGGTTTGGGCATATCGGCTAAAGCACAGAGCCTGTCAATCAGACCATGCAGTTTTGGGGCCTCCTCAGGGGTTACTACTCGTGCCTGCATTGAAAATAAAGCGATTTTTGCCGAAGCAAAATACTGTATCCCCAAAACAACCAAGGCAATAACAACGGCAAAAACTATCGGTACATGAACCGCAAAAAGTATCCCCACTACGATTGCATATAGAAGGACCAGTAACAGTCCTACTATAAACATCCTAAAATTCAGACCGTGGTCCGTGCCGAACTTGGTTTTCGCCATTCGATATTACCCCTCTTGGCTCAGCAGTTCTTTAAGTTCTTGAAGAGTCGAGTCCGAATGAGGAAGTGTCAGGTCGCTGGGTCCGAAATGATCCGAATCTACCGTGGTACCTTCGGATTTAACAAAGCCTATAATATTGTCCAATGCCGCCCTAAATGCTGCTTCATCGTTTGAGTCTACCGCGGATGTCAGTTTGGAATCCAGATCTTCGAGTGCTTTGTTTTTTGAATCATCGAGTTTATATTTGCCCTGTCCTAAAATTCTGATAATCAATTTGATTCACCCCCCGCAGGTTGTGCTTCTCCGGCTACTTCCCCGGAAGTAGCCTCGGGAAGTTGTTGGGGAGTCGAACTTTGTCCCAATTCTGCCTTCAGACTTTGGAGTTCAAGTTCGACCTGTGAGCTGCGACTGGTCTGATTTAGCTGTGCCTGGATGGTATCGGTTCCTCCGGTAATATCCGGCAATGCTCCCGATGCCGTTAGTTCATCCATGGCCGAGGCCCGGGCTTGCATCTCGGCAATCTTATCTTGGGCTCTTTGCATAGACATCCCCATATCGCCCATCTCTTCGGAAAGTCCCGTTACCGCTTCGTTAATCTTGGTTTGGGCTTCGGCTGCCGTATATGACGCTTTCATTGTCTCTTTCTGAGTTCTGAATGCCTCGACTCTTGCCTGAAGTTGCTGGCTTTGTGCCACCAAATTAGATTCCTGTGATTCAAGCTGCTTGTGCTGTGTTTCAAGTCCGGTGAGCTGTTCTGCAATTGACGCCCGACGGTTCAGGGCTTCAGTTGCCAGGTCTTCGCGACCCTGGGTTAAGGCTTGTTTGGCCTGATCCTGAAGTTTATTGGCCTGATCCTGAAGTTGTTGAGCCTGCATCTCTATTCTCTTTTTTGATGTGGCAACATCGGCAATACCTTTTTTGACCTTCTGCAAGAGCTCCATCTGTTTCTCATATGAAAGATCCAGCGTCTCCCGCGGATCTTCAGCTTTGTCAAGAACTTTGTTGGCTTTTGCCTGCATTATGGTCGATAGCCTTTTCATTACACTCATAGTGCATTTCCTCCCGATTTAAGATTTAATTGTCCGTTTAATAGTTTATACCGAATGTCTAATGTTAATAAATGGGTAACTTAAATTACCGGTCCGTCGCATTTGACTTATAAAATCGCCTTTTTCAATCTATCGGCGACGTCTATGTCAAAAAGTTTAGTTAAACCCGTTGCTTTAGACACTTCGGTACAGAAATTTTAATGAAAAATAAATATTTTAGTGGGTTGCAATGACAAAAATGTTGGCTAACCTGAATTCAGCAAAAAACCAATACTAATTTTCCAACACTAATTTTCCAATACTAATTTTCCAATACTAATTTTGGAGTCCGGGAGGTAGATTTTGTTTGCGTTTACTTTATGCAGACTGTTCTATTTTTAGGACATCGATAAAGTGATTATGGACGGTATCAGCTACGAGGTTCTTTTATTGAAAATCTCGTTTTAGAAATCAGATTTTACTTTCCCGGCGGGAAAGGTCTCCTTTTGCAAGTTCAGGTTATTAATCATAGCTGATTTTGAATATTACAATAAAGTAAAAGTCAATGGTTGAGCCGACATAAACAAACGGGTAAAGGTCGTATAATACAGTTAGAATTATAGTTATGACAAAATTGAGTGACCCAAATTTGACAGGCGATAAAGAAGATATAAATAATTTAAAAGACGGTTTGTGTCTAATGACCGTTCATGCTCATCCGGACGATGAATCATCCAAAGGGGCACCGACGGTTGCTTATTATGCCAAAAAAGGCGTAAATACTGTATTGGTATGTTGCACCGGGGGCGAAGAGGGAGATATTCTGAATCCAGAAATGGATCTTCCTGAAATTAAGGAAAATTTAGGCGCGGTTAGATCCAACGAATTGGATAACGCGGCAAAGGTTATTGGTTATAAAGAGGTTTTTAGACTGGGATATCGTGATTCGGGAATGCCGGACTCGGAAGCCAATTCAAATCCGCGATGTTTTTGGAAGGCGGACTTAGATGACGCCGTATCAAAGCTGGTAAGAATCATAAGGGATCAAAAACCACAGGTAATCATTACTTACGGTGCCGAGCAGGCCGGTTACCCTCATCCGGATCATATTAAGACTCATGAAGTGGCAAAGACCGCTTTTTTTGCCGCAGGCGATGCTTCAAAATACCCGGAAGCCGGAGAGCCCTTCAAACCTTTAAGGCTTTTTTATACGGTATGGTCGCGTGACAGATTTCTAAGCATGCATCAGAAGTTTATCGAGCTTGGTCTTGAGTCGCCGTTTGATGAAAAATGGTTTCAACGGGTGAAGGACAGGGTGGAAGAGGAGGTGACAACTACCATCGATGTAGCCGAATCTGCTTCGGTGAGGAGGCTGGCACTTTTGGAGCACAGAACTCAGATAGATCCAAAATCGAAGTTCTGGTTTGGGTTACCCGACGAAGTTTTGGATTCAATATACCCTTACGACGACTATCATTTGGCAGTAAATTTAGTCGACAATGGTTCTGAGCCAAAATCGGATCTTTTTGAAGGCATATTCGGTTAATTTAGGAACTTCTCAAAAAAAAGTCGTTGCGGGATAAGAAATCCGGGCTCTTTATTTATTGAAAAACTACCTTTTTGAAGGCCTTTTTTTAAACGGTCCTTAACCAAATTATAATTTGGCTTAACGTAACTCAAATTCAAACTTCGCGATAGTTGATCTTATGTTCAGTCCTGTGATCTGAGATATTGCCGCAGATCGTCAAAAGTAATTAACTTTATGTCATGACTGTCCAACAATTGATTCAAAGAGCTCGAATTATTAAAGACTTCAAAATCGTCAACTCTGATGTTGTTGTCGTCTGCGACCGATTTAATTTCGGGAGTGTCCGCACTTGGCCTTAAGACGCATTCAGTGACACCGGGTTTTAGGGTCGGTATTAAATCTACAATTGAAGAAAGCTTATTGTCATCGTAGTCAGCCCGTATGATATG